>NZ_JBXAFF010000002.1:158641-159807 GCF_058792815.1 Microbacterium sp. MPR-TSA4 | reverse complement strand
CCGCTGCGATGAGCGGCGCCGACCCGGCGACTCACGCGAGCACCTTCTTCCACGCCCCGTTGTAGGCCACCGGCACGAAGCCGATGGCCTCGTTGATGTCCAGCATCGGCCGGTTCTCCTCGGCGTTGTAGGTGATGACCTTCGGGGATGCCGGGGCGATCTCGCTGCGCCAGGTCCGCAGACCGGCGCACTTGACCAGCTGACCGAGCTTGTGTCCCCGGTGCTCACGGAGCACGAGGTTGTCTTCCTGGTGGCTGGGCCCGGTCGGATCGGTGCCGAGCACGAGCTCGTTGAAGGCCACGAGCGCGCCGGTGCCGATGTGCTGGGCAGCGGTCACGAGCTTGATGCGACCCGACTCGGCGTACTTCGCATCGTGACGCGCGAGACGCTCGGCATCCCACACCTCCTCGTCGAACTCGAGATCGGCGCTGGGGGCGTCCGTGGACATGCGCGACTTCATCCAGGCGAACCCCTCGGCATACTCCGCCGGTGTCGGCGCCTGCCACTGCACGACGCGATAGCCCGCCGACGCCGAGGCCGCCTCGTCGAGGAGCCGGGCCACTGTGGCGTCGCTCGCGGGCAGATCGAGTTCGCTCTGACGCTCGATCTGCTCGAGGGCGTAGCCGTGGCGCAGGTAGAAGCGCGCCGCGTGGTCCTTCGGGATCGAGCCGAACCCGGTCGGCGCCTGCAGGCGCTCGCCCGCGGCGTCGGGATGTTGCGCCCACGACTGCAGGACGGTGCGCCCGTGTGCGCGCGCCGCCTCTTCGATGAGCGCGTAGCCGGCGGAGCCGATGCCGCGCCCGTGGTGCGAGGCGAGCAGCTCCACCAGCCAGAAGGCGTTGCGCGACCCGCTCTCGAGCGGGATGTCGATGCCGACACGGCCGACGACCTCGCCGTCGGACAGCGCCATCCAGGCGATGCGGATCTCGTCCGGATCCGGCTGGTAGTGGGGGAGCAGCTCCTCCGGCGTCAGCGCGTCGTCGTCGTTGCCGGCGATCTCGCGGTAGACGAGGTTGCGCACCCGGGTGAACTCGCGGAAGTCGGCAGCGTCGTCACCGCTCATCGATGTCGGGACGTTCAAGGGGCGGAAGCGGAGCTCCGCGGCGGTGGTGGTCATGTTCTCTCCTTGGTGGTGAGGGCCGGGGGGGGGGGGGGGGGGGGGCCCC
>NZ_JBXAFF010000002.1:23166-158631 GCF_058792815.1 Microbacterium sp. MPR-TSA4 | reverse complement strand
GTCGTCGTCGCCCCCGGGCGCGGGTCAGAGATACGGAAGGATCTGTCGGCGGCGCTGCCATTCGAGCTCGCGCTGCTCGCGCTCGCGCTCGGCGAGACGGATGCGGCGGCGTTCGGGATCGTTGGCGTGCAGAACCGACGCGATGAAGGTATGCATCGTGGTGCTTTCGGTGAGTGCGCGCAGATGCGCGCGAGGGCAGGTGTCTGGCCGGGCTACGGCGGTGGGCACACGCAACGTGGACGTCGGTGCCGGAGGACTGCGCGAGGTCGCTCTCGCCCGCGTGACGGGCGGAGTTCTCCTGTGTTCGCGTCAGCAGACGCCGCGGAAGGCGTCGAAGGAGACGGTCCCCGTCGGCTCACGGAACGGAAGGGCGCGCATCGCGAAAGCGGCGCTGCCGGTGGCGTTCAAACGAATCATGTCGGGGACCTCCTTTCTCGACTTCAGACGCGATCTGTGACGATAGCGGCTGTTCTCGTCGCGCGTCAAGCCGGCGTTCGCGTGTCGTTCCGATAGCGTGGTTCGCACACCCACCCCTGGAGGACGCCCGAATGCACCTGAAGAGCCTGACGCTCAAGGGCTTCAAGTCGTTCGCGCAGCCGACCACCTTCGCACTCGAGCCCGGTGTGACCTGCATCGTCGGCCCCAACGGATCGGGGAAGTCGAACGTCGTCGACGCCCTGGCCTGGGTGATGGGCGAGCAGGGGGCGAAGACCCTCCGCGGCGGCAAGATGGAAGACGTCATCTTCGCCGGGACCTCCACCCGCGGACCCCTCGGCCGTGCCGAGGTGCAGCTGACGATCGACAACAGCGACGGCGCGCTGCCGATTGAGTACAGCGAAGTGACCATCAGCCGCACCCTCTTCCGCAACGGCACGAGCGAGTACGCCATCAACGGGGTCGGCTGTCGCCTCCTCGACGTGCAGGAGCTGCTCAGCGACTCGGGGCTCGGACGCGAGATGCACGTCATCGTCGGCCAGGGCCGGCTCGACAGCGTGCTGCAGGCGAGTCCGGAGGACCGGCGCGGCTTCATCGAGGAAGCCGCGGGCATCCTCAAGCACCGCCGCCGCAAGGAGAAGACGCTCCGCAAGCTCGAGGCGATGGAAGCGAACCTGACGCGGTTGAGCGACCTCGCGGGCGAGCTGCGCCGGCAGCTCAAGCCGCTCGGGAAGCAGGCCGAGATCGCCCGAGAGGCCGCGACGATCGCCGCGGTCGTGCGTGATGCGAAGGCGCGCCTGTTCGCCGACGAACTCGTGGGGCTGCGGGCGCAGCTGGCCGACCACGCCCGCAACGAGCAGGAACGCAGCGCGGAGCGGCTCGTGCTCCAGGACTCGTCCGAGCAGCTGAAGCTGCGGATCGACGCGCTGGAGGCCCAGCAGCGTTCCGAGGCCGTCGACGGCGCCCGGGCCGTCGCCTTCGGCCTCGAACGCGTGCAGGAGCGCCTGCGCGGACTCTTCTCCCTGGCCGGCCAGCGGCTGGCGCTCCTGGAGGACGACGGTACACTCGGCATCGAGGTGGCGACCGTCAGCCAGTCCGCGATCGATGAGGCGCGCGCCGAGATCGACGAGATCTCCGCGGGCCTGGGCGGTGCTCAGGATGCCGCGGAGGCGGCGGCGCGCGACGTGATGCGCGCCCGCGCCGAGCTCGACGCGCTGGACGCCGACATCGCCGCGCAGAGCGCTCTGGTCTCCGCCCACGACATGCGTCTCACGAAGCTGCGCGGTGCCGCGGATGCCGCCGCGTCCCGCCTCGACGCCGTGCGCGCGGCGGTCGAGCGTCAGCAGCGTGCCCTGGATGCGGCGCTCGCGCGGCGATCGGAGGCGGCCGAGGTGCTTGCCGGGGTGGATCCCGATCTCTCGGCGGAAGGCTCCTCGGCCGAGCACACCGCCGCGTACGAGCGTGCGCAGCGCGACGCGACGACGGCGGAGAACGAGGTGACCGCGTTGCGCGAGCGCCTGCACGCGTCGGAACGCGAGCGCGAGTCGCTCACGGCCCAGACCGCGGCCCTCGGGCGCGCGCTCGACGTTCGCAACGCCGCGGCCGAGCTCATCGCCCGCGGTGGCACCGGCATCCGCGGACTCGTCGGTGACGACGTGAAGGTGCGCCCGGGCTACGAGGCGGCGATCGCGGCCGCCCTCGGCGCCCTCGCCGAGGGCGTGCTCGTCGACGACGTGGAAGCGGCCGTCGCGCTCGCGCGTGCCGCGGGCGCCGCCGATCTCGGGCGGGTCGACATCGCCGTCGCCGATCTCTCCGCCGGATCCGCTCTGGCCGTCGCCGGCACCGCGGCGGTGAGCGCCCGGGACGTCGTCACCGCCCCCGACGGCATCCTCGGCATCCTGTCGAGGGTCGCCATCGTCGAGGACCTCGACTCCGCGCACGCCGCCGGACGCGCTCTGGCGGCGGCGAACGGCGGCCTGCCCGTGACCGTCGTCACCCGTCTCGGCGAGGTGGTGACCGAGTACACGATGCGGGCCGGGTCGGGCGCCGGCCGGTCCCGCCTGGAGCTGGCCGCCGAGCGCGACGCGGCCGCGGAGCGCCTGTCGGAGATCACCGTGGTCGCCGACTCGCTGCGCGAAGCCCTGGCCGAGGCGCAGGACGGGTGGAACGCGGCGCGCACCCGAACCCGCGACGCGCTGCAGAGCCTCAGGGAGCACGACGCCGCCCTCGCCGCCCACACCGAGCAGGTCAATCGTGCGACGGTGCGCCACGAGGCGGCCGTCGCGGAGTGCGAACGCCTCGAGGCGGGCCTCGCGCAGGCGTCGGCCGCCGTCGCGGATGCCGAGAAGGCGGCGCGTGCGGCGAACGACGCGCTGGAGAGTGCACAGCAGGCACCCCGCCCGATGCTCGACGCCTCCGCACGCGACGGTCTCCTCGACGCCCTCGAGGCCGCGCGCGACCGGGAGATGCGTGCCCGTCTCGACGTCGAGACGCTCCGCGAACGGGTACGGGCGGGTGAGGCCCGCGTCGATCAGCTGGTGCGTCAGCGCGAGCGGGAGCGCGCCGCGGCGGCAGAGGCCGCGCGTCGCGCCGTGATCCGCCGTGCGCAGCGGGAGCTCGCCGCCGACGTCGCCGACGCGCTGCCTCCCGTGCTCGACTCGGTCGACCGGTCTGTGACGCAGGCTCGCGTGGAGCTGCAGCTCGCCGAGCAGGCGCGCACCGCGTTGACCGCGGAGCTCACGACCCTCCGGGCGGAGGAGGCGACCGTCCGCGAACGCCTCAGCCGTCTCACCGAGAGCGTCCACGGCCTCGAGCTCCAGATGCACGAGAAGCGCCTCCACGTGACGAGCCTGCTCGAGCGGGTCGCCTCCGAACTGAGCCTGGACGAGAATATTCTCGTCACGGAATACGGTCCCGACGTGCCGATCCCCACCGGGGACGACACGCCGCCGGAGACGTACGACCGTGCCGCCCAGCGAAAGCGTCTCCAGGAGGCCGAACGCAAGCTCGTGCAGCTGGGCAGGGTGAACCCGCTCGCGCTCGAGGAGTATGCGGCGCTCGAGCAGCGCCACGCGTTCCTCACGGAGCAGCTCGCCGATCTGGTGCAGACGCGCTCCGATCTGCAGACGATCATCGCCGAGCTCGACGAGCGGATGCAGACGATCTTCGTCGCGGCGTTCGAGGACACCCGCGTCGCGTTCGGCGAAGTGTTCCCGATCCTCTTCCCCGGAGGCTCGGGGAGCATCTCGCTGACCGACCCCGACAACCCGCTCACGACCGGCATCGAGGTCGCCGTGCGCCCCGTGGGGAAGAAGATCGAGCGCCTGTCGCTGCTCTCCGGCGGTGAGCGCTCGCTCGCCGCGGTGGCGCTCCTGACGGCGATCTTCATGGCCAGGCCCAGCCCGTTCTACATCCTCGACGAGGTCGAGGCGGCGCTCGACGACGCCAACCTCGGCCGGCTCCTGGGCGTGTTCGAACGACTCCGTGCGTCCAGCCAGCTGATCGTGATCACCCACCAGAAGCGCACGATGGAGATCGCCGACGCCCTCTACGGCGTCTCCATGCGTCAGGACGGCGTCTCCGCCGTCGTCGGCCAGCGGGTGCGCGAGCGCGAGAGCGCCTGACGGCGTGCGCCGCGCGGGCATCTAGGCTGAAGTCATGGCGGAGAATCCCTGGTCGCTCGGTCGCGCTCTGCGCGGCATGTTCGTCAAGCCCACGATCGACGAGAACACCTGGGACGACCTGGAGACGGCACTGCTGACCGCGGACTTCGGCCCAGACATCACCGAACGCATCATCGACGAGCTGCACGAGAAGGTCGACCGCTTCCGCACGACCGACCCGCGCGATCTGCAGCGGATGCTGAGGGAGACCCTCGAAGAGCACTTCGCGAAGTTCGACACGACGCTGCGGCTCACGGAGCGCCCGGCGGTGGTGCTCGTCGTCGGCGTCAACGGCGTGGGCAAGACGACCACGATCGGCAAGTTCGCGAAGTTCCTGCAGCGCTACGGCCGCTCGGTCGTCGTCGGCGCAGCGGACACCTTCCGTGCCGCCGCGGTCGACCAGCTGGCGACGTGGGCCGAACGCGGGGGAGCGACGATCGTCCGCCCGCAGCAGGAGGGGCAGGATCCGGCATCCGTGGCCTTCCAGACGATCGACTACGCGAAGGCCCACGGCACCGAGATCGTGCTCGTCGACACCGCGGGACGCCTGCACACCAAGGGCGGCCTCATGGACGAGCTGACGAAGATCCGTCGGGTGATCGAGAAGCAGGCCCCCATCAGCGAGGTGCTCCTCGTCCTCGACGCCACGACGGGACAGAACGGCGTCATGCAGGCGGAGGCGTTCCTCGAGCACGCCGGCGTCACGGGACTGGTGATCACCAAGCTCGACGGCTCGGCGAAGGGCGGGTTCGTGCTGGCGGTGCAGGAGCGCACCGGCATCCCCGTGAAGCTCCTGGGACAGGGCGAAGGCATCGGAGACCTCACCGGCTTCACGCCGCACGTCTTCGCCGCCGCGCTCGTCGACTGATGACGCCGCGGGGTCGCGCACGGGCGCCGAGGGTGGTTGCATAGGGACATGGCGATCGAGCACGACTACTTCGGACTGCTGGAGTCCGGGCCCGACGGATCGATCTTCTGGTCCGAGGTGGTCGACTTCGCGGATCAGCGCGTGACGGTGGACCTCACGGCGCCCGATCAGGACGACGTGTCCGCGGCCGCGCTCGACGTCGCCGCGGCCATGATCAACGCGCTCGAGCAGATCGACCTGCAGGCCCGGAACGCCATGGTGGCGGAGCTGGACGACCGCACGAGCGAGGTGACGGAGTACCTGCTGCAGCAGCAGGAGACCCTCGGAGACGACCTCGAGGACGTGCTCGTCGACATCTCCGGCGACGTGCACATCGACATCATCCGCTCGCTGCAGCTGGTGAGCATGACGATCCTCGCCGACGAGCACGGCGGTTCCGACCCCTTCGCCGTGCTCGAGTACGCGCTCGACCCGGACGCCACCGACGAGGTGCTGCTGGTCAACCTCACCAGCGACGGCGACGTCCAGTCGGTCACGAGCGCCGACTGACCCCCCGCCCGCGAGCCGCTACGCCCTGGCCGAGCCGCTACAGCCCGGACGGCACGCGCGATGGCGGTTCGGACGCGCAGTAGCGGCTCGCGCGCGGAGCGGCGGCGTCAGACGGCCTGGGCGAATCCCAGCTGTGCGTCGGCGAGGTGCGACAGGTGCGCCGGGATCTCACGGCCCTTCGCCGTCATCGACTGCGCCCAGAGGCGGCCGGCTCGGTAGGAGGAGCGCACGAGCGGACCGGCGAGGACGCCCAGGAACCCGATCCGCTCCGCCTCCTCCTTGAACTCCACGAACTCCTGCGGACGCACCCACCGCGCCACCGGCAGGTGGCGGGGCGTCGGGCGGAGGTACTGCGTGATCGTGATGATGTCGGTGCCGGCGTCGTGAAGGTCCTGGAGGGCCTGGACGACCTCCTCCGGCTCCTCGCCCATGCCGAGGATGAGGTTCGACTTGGTGATCAGCCCGGCCGCGCGCGCCTGGGTGAGCACATCGAGCGAGCGCTCGTAGCGGAATGCGGGGCGGATGCGCTTGAAGATGCGCGGCACCGTCTCGACGTTGTGGGCGAACACCTCGGGGCGCGCGGCGAAGACCTCGTCGAGGAGACCTGGCTCGCCGTTGAAGTCGGTCGCGAGCAGCTCCACACCGGTTCCCGGGTTGACGGCGTGGATCTGACGGATGGTCTCGGCGTTCAGCCACGCACCGCCGTCGGGGAGGTCGTCGCGGGCCACGCAGGTGACCGTGGCATACCGCAGCTGCATCCTGCGCACGCTGTCCGCGACGCGCCGGGGCTCATCGGTGTCGTAGTCCGCCGGCTTGCCGGTGTCGATCTGACAGAAGTCGCAGCGCCGTGTGCACTGCGAGCCGCCGATGAGGAAGGTCGCCTCGCGATCCTCCCAGCACTCGTAGATGTTGGGGCAGCCCGCTTCTTGGCACACGGTGTGCAGTCCCTCGTCCTTCACGAGCGACTGCAGGGCCTGGTACTCGGGGCCCATCTTCGCCTTCGTGCGGATCCACTCGGGCTTGCGCTCGATCGGCGTCTGGGCGTTGCGCACCTCCAGACGCAGGAGCTTGCGGCCCTCCGGCGCGTTGGCCGGACCGGTGTCGCCGCTGGGGGTCACGCCGCACGCGCTCATGCCGCGACCTCCGCGGCCTGGACGAACGACGCCCGGAAGGCATCGGCCACGAGATCCTGCACGTCGGCGGGGGAGACGTCGCGCCCGAGCACCCCGCTGATCGTCGTGACTCCGGCATCCGAGATGCCGCACGGGACGATCTGGGAGAAGGGCAGGAGGGAGTTGTCGCAGTTGAGGGCGAACCCGTGCATCGTGACACCGCGCTGCACGCGCACCCCGATGGCGGCGATCTTGTCCTCAGAAAGGGGGCGACGCACCCACACGCCGCTGCGCCCCTCGACGCGGTAGCCCTCGACGCCGAGGCCGGAGAGCACCTCGATGAGGATCTGCTCGATGCGACGCACGTGGGCGACGACGTCGACCGGCTCGGTCAGCCGCACGATCGGGTAGCCGACGAGCTGCCCCGGGCCGTGCCAGGTGATCTTCCCTCCGCGGTCGACGTCGACGACGGGCGTGCCGTCGGTGGGACGCTCGTTGCGGGCCGTGCGCGCGCCCGCGGTGAAGACGGGCTCGTGCTCGAGCAGAAGCAGCGTGTCGGGGCGTTCCCCGGCGACGACGCCGGCGTGGATCTCCCGCTGCAGGCTCCAGCCGTCCGTGTAGGGGACGAGATCGGGCGCGAGGCCCACGGTCTGCACATCGAGCATGGTGTGCTCCTCCGGTGTCGGTGGGTGAGGAGGCAGAACGGGATGCTGGTGGCATCATTTCTGCACGGCGTCTAAAAACACGATCGGGAACCCACAATACGCCCCAGTAGGGTGAGGGGATGAGCTCCGGTCGCCCGCGCGCCACATCTCGGGCGACGATCGCCGAGGCCGCCTCGGAGCTGTTCCTCGAACGCGGCTACGCCGAGACCACCGTCGCCGACATCACGACACGCGCCGGAGTCAGCCGCTCCACCTTCTTCAACTACTTCTCCTCCAAGGCCGACGTCCTCTGGAGCGGATTCGACGAACGCGCCGACACGGCGTGCGCGACGCTCGCGGCCGGCGCCGACCCGGTGTCGGCCCTGCGGGCACTCGTGGACGGCTTCGCCCCCGACAGCCTGGCCCTCGCGATCACGCACGCGGCCGCGATGGGCATGGAGGCCGACCTCGCCACGGAACGAGCGCTGCGCACGGCCCGGCTGGCGCGCGCCGTCAGCGACGGGCTCGTGGACCGCGGCGCGGGTCGTCTCGCCGCGGACGTCCGCGGCGGCGCGCTGGCCGGCGCCCTGCTCGCCGCCGTCTGGGCATGGGCGGTCGCGGGACCGGGACGGTCGGCGCTCGCACCGCTCTGGGAGGACGCGCTGGCGCTCGCGAAGGGCTGAGGGCGAGGCCGGTCCCGTAGAATCGGGGCATCATGGCGACTTTCGGCACCCTCAGCGATCGGCTGACAGAGACCTTCCGCAATCTGCGCACCAAGGGCAAGCTCACGCCCGCCGACGTCGACGGGACGGTCCGCGAGATCCGTCGGGCCCTCCTCGACGCCGACGTCGCGCTGATCGTGGTCAAGGAGTTCACCGCGAAGGTGCGCGAACGCGCCCTCGGCGACGAGGTGAACCGGGCACTCAACCCCGCGCAGCAGGTCGTCCAGATCGTCAACGAAGAGCTCGTCGCGATCCTCGGCGGTCAGCAGCGCCGGCTGCAGTTCGCGAAGAACCCGCCGACCGTCATCATGCTGGCCGGTCTCCAGGGATCGGGCAAGACGACCTTCGCCGGCAAGCTCGCGAAGCAGCTCGAGAAGGACGGGCACACCCCGTTGCTCGTGGCCGCCGACCTCCAGCGTCCGAACGCCGTCAACCAGCTCCAGGTCGTCGCCGAGCGCGCCGGTGCGGCGATCTACGCGCCGGAGCCGGGCAACGGCGTCGGCGACCCCGTGCGGGTCGCCCGCGACGGCGTCGAGACCGCGCGCCGCCAGCAGCACGACGTGGTCATCATCGACACCGCCGGTCGCCTGGGTGTGGATGCCGAGCTCATGAAGCAGGCCGCGGACATCCGCACGGCCACCGATCCCGACGAAGTGCTGTTCGTGATCGACGCGCTCACCGGTCAGGATGCCGTGAACACCGCCAAGGCGTTCCAGGAGGGCGTCGATTTCACCGGTGTGGTGCTCAGCAAGCTCGACGGCGACTCTCGCGGCGGCGCGGCCCTCTCGGTCGCGTCCGTGACGGGCCGCCCGATCATCTTCGCCTCGACGGGCGAGAACCTCGAGGACCTCGAGGCCTTCCACCCCGATCGCATGGCCAGCCGCATCCTCGACCTCGGCGACATCCTCACCCTCATCGAGCAGGCGCAGCAGGCCTTCGACGAGGAGGAGGCGCGCAAGGTCGCCGAGAAGCTCGCGACCGAGCAGTTCACCCTCGAGGACTTCCTCGACCAGCTTCAGCAGATGAAGAAGATGGGGTCGATGAAGAAGATGCTCGGCATGCTGCCGGGCATGGGCCAGATGAAGCAGCAGCTGGAGAACTTCGACGACCGCGAGATCGACCGCACCGAGGCGATCATCCGCTCCATGACCCCGGGGGAGCGCCGCAACCCCAAGGTGCTCAACGGCTCCCGTCGCCTGCGGATCGCGCGCGGCTCGGGGATGACCGTCACCGATGTCAACCAGCTCGTGCAGCGCTTCGAGCAGGCTGCCAAGATGATGAAGACCGTCGCACGGGGCGGAGTGCCCAACATCCCGGGCATGGGGCCGGTGGGCGGAAGGCCCGGCGCGTCGAGCAAGCGGGGCGGCAAGCAGAAGGCGCGCAGCGGCTCCCGCTCCGGCAACCCGGCCAAGCGCGCCGCCGAGAACGCGGGCCTCGCGGCCGCGGCGCCGAGCGGTCCCGCCGGGTCGGGCTTCGGCCTCGGCGCCTCCGCGCCGCAGCCGACCGAGGCGGAGCTCGCGGAGATCCAGAAGCTCTTCGGGAAGGGCTGACCCGTCAGAGGGTGATGCCGGCCTCGTCGAGGGCGGCCTCCACGGCATCCGCCAGGACGACCTGTCCCTCGGCGGTGGGATGTTCGCCGTCCCACTGCAGCAGGTCGGGTCGTCCGCGCAACGGCTGCCCGATGGAGACGAAGACACCGTCGTCGGCGTCGAGGGCGCTCTGCAGGGCGTCGCTGGCCCAGCCGATCGCGTCGGGCTCGTCGTCGTCGATGTGCCAGAGGGTGTCGATGCCGATCAGTCGCGCATCCGGGAGGCCGGCGCGGAGCCGGTCGACGGCCGCCCGCGTGGCGTCGTCGATCTCGTCCTGCGCCGCGTCCAGGTCGTTGTCGGAGGACTGGATGATGACCACCGCCGGGTCCATCGCGATGGCCTCGTCGACCAGGCCGCCGAGATCATCGCCGCAGTCGCCCTCGATCGTGAAGCCCGCGCCGCTGCACGACAGGTTCACGATGTCCGCGCCGGTGTCGCGCGCCAGCAGCGCGGGCCAGGCCTCGTCCTCGTCGAGACCGAGCCCGGCCATGATCGAGTCGCCGATGGTGACCACGAGGCCACCGGTCGCACTCGGCGCGGCCGCGCGTGCGGCGGGCACCGGGGCGGCGGTCGGCGCGTCGCGGGCGGCCTCCGGGCGCCGCGCGTCGGCGGAGCCGTCCGGAACCGCCGCGGCGCACCCGGACAGGGCGAGCGCTGCCACGGCGATGACGGCGCCGGAGACGGCGGCGACCGGAACGAGCCTGCGGGTGCGCACCGCTTCACTCTAGGCTCCGCCCGGTGTGAACACGCCCGGGTGATCCGATGCGCGGGCCGAGAGCGCCGACGCCGCTCAGTCGGCCAGGCCGGCGAGGTGCTCGTGCAGGGTGGGTCCGGCGCGGAACTCGCGGATCAGGTGGTGCACCACGGCGCGGAGGTCCCCTCCGGCCGCGTCCGCGACGAGCAGCTGACGAGCGGAGCTGCCGCCCTCGTCGAGGATGCGGCCGACCCCCGCGAACTCGCGCGCGCAGTGCAGGTCGCGAGCGACGTCCTCCAGCGCGGCGAGCGTCTCGCGCAGGTGCTCGGCCACGGGGCGCTGGGTTCCGTCGCGATCGACGATGACGCGCGCCTCGGTGCCGTAGCGCGCCGCGCGCCACTTGTTCTCCCGGACGAACCACGGCTGCAGTGCGGGCAGGGTGCGCCCCGCGTCGAGCTCGCGCGAGAAGTGCTCCACCAGCACCTGGACCAGCGCCGCGACGGCGGCCAGTTCGGGAAGCGTCGACATCCCGTCGCACGCGCGCACCTCGATCGTCCCCCAGCGCGGTGCCGGGCGGATGTCCCAACGGACCTCGGTGGCGTCCTCCATGACCCCCGTGCGCACCATGTCGTCGAGATACGACTCGTACTCCGGCCACGCGGTCAGCGGCCAGGGAAGTCCGGCCGTGGGCAGCTGCTGGAAGACGAGGGCGCGGTTCGAGGCGTATCCCGTGCGTTCGCCGGCCCAGAAGGGGCTGGATGCCGACAACGCCTGCAGATGCGGCAGATAGGCGGTGAGGGCACCGATGATCGGGAAGACCTTGTTGACGTCGTCGACGCCGACGTGCACGTGGATGCCCCAGATCATCATGTTGCGGCCCCACCACTGGGTGCGCTCGATGAGCTTGTGGTACCGCGTCTTGTCGGTGACCTCCTGCTCGTACCACTGGGCGAACGGATGGCTTCCGGCGCACAGGAGCGCGATGCCCCGCGGATCGGTCTCCCGGCGGATCGCCGCGATGGCATCGGCGATGTCGTCGACGACCGCCGCGACCGTGTCGCCGACGCCGCTGGTGACCTCGATCGTGTTCGTCAGCAGCTCGCCGGTGATCGTGTGACGCTCCAACGACGTGGAATCGCCCAGTGCGGCGAGGATCTCCGGCGCCCGGGGGACGAGGTCCCCGGTCTGCTCGTCGGCGAGCATGAGCTCCCACTCGATGCCGACAGTGGACCGGCTGGATGTCGCGAAGGGCACCGTCATGGCCCACAGTCTGACACGCGGAGTACGGCGTGTTCGCGGCATCCGTCACGATCTGGCAAAATAGACCGTTGGACCGCTCGCTCGACCCTCTATCCGGCGATCGCGTCCACCCTAGAGCTTCCGCCGGGTGTGCACCCCACAGCCCGAGCGTCGTTCATCACCTCACAACACCATTCAGGAGAATTGTGGCTGTCAAGATCCGTCTCAAGCGCCTCGGCAAGATCCGTGCGCCCTACTACCGCATCGTCGTCGCCGACTCGCGCACCAAGCGCGACGGTCGTGTGATCGAAGAGATCGGCAAGTACCACCCCACCGAGGAGCCGTCGTTCATCGAGGTCGACTCGGAGCGTGCGCAGTACTGGCTGTCCGTCGGCGCGCAGCCGACCGAGCAGGTCGCCGCGCTGCTGAAGCTCACGGGCGACTGGGGTCGCTTCAAGGGCGACGCGAACGCCGTCTCGACCGTCAAGACGGCCGCGGCCAAGGAGGAGTTCCAGATCGACTCCGCCAAGAAGTCGGTCATCAAGCCGAAGGCGGAGAAGAAGGCCGAAGAGCCCGCCGCCGAGGTCGAGGCTCCGGCCGAGGCCGAGCAGACCGACGCAGAGTAAGACCGTTGCTCTCCGCCGCGCTCGAACACATCGTCAAGGGGATCGTCGATCACCCTGAGGATGTCATCATCCGTTCCTCCTCGTCGCCGCGTGGCGACGTCCTCGAGGTGCGCGTGCACCCCGACGACCGAGGTCGGGTGATCGGGCGCGGCGGACGCACGGCCAAGGCGCTGCGCACCCTCGTGTCCGCTCTCGCCGACGGTGCCCGCGTCCGCGTCGACGTCGCGGACGACTGACATGGCGACGGCCGGCCCCGCACGCACGCAGCTGCGCGTCGGGCGTCTCGTGAAGGCCCATGGCCTGAAGGGCGCCCTCAAGCTCGAGCTGTACACCGACGACCCCGACGGACGATTCGTCCCGGGCGCCGTCTTCACCCTGCAGGTCCCCGAGTCCTCCCCGTGGCACGGCAAGACGCTGACGGTGCGCGAGTTCCGCTGGATGAACTCCCACCCCGTCGCCTTCTTCGAGGAGGTCGAGGACCGGACGGCCGCCGAGAGCATCGTGCGCGCCATCCTCTGGATCGACCAGGACGATTCGGCCGTGGCCGAGGACGACGCCTGGTACGACCACCAGCTGGTCGGGCTCACGGTTCAGCGGGACGGCGAGCCCGTCGGCCGCGTGATCCGCGTCGACCACCTGCCGGCCCAGGATCTGCTCGTCGTGCGCCCTCTCAGCGGCGACGATGAGATCCTCGTGCCCTTCGTGGCCGCGATCGTCCCCGACGTCGACATCGCCGCCGGCACGATCACCGTGACACCCCCCGCCGGGCTCTTCGAGGAGCTCCCGGGCGACGACGACACCCCCGAGGCGGACGCCGACGCCGAGGCCGCACCCGACGAGGACTGACGTGCGGATCGACGTCGTCACGATCTTCCCGGCGTTCTTCGACGTGCTGGAGGTCTCGCTCCTCGGCAGAGCGCGTGGCGCCGGCATCCTGGACGTGCGCGTGCACGACCTGCGCGACTACGCGCACGATCGTCACCGCACCGTCGATGACACGCCCTACGGCGGCGGGGCGGGGATGGTCATGAAGCCGGAGCCGTGGGGCGAGGTGCTCGACGCGATCGCCGCGGATGCCGACGGGCCGCTTCGCTTCGTGTTCCCGTCGCCCGCGGGCACCGTGTTCACGCAGCGGACCGCGCGGGACTGGGCGTCCGCCGAGACGCATCTGGTGTTCGGCTGCGGCCGCTACGAGGGCATCGACGAACGCGTGTTCGCCTACGCCGCCACCCTCGGCGAAGTGAGCCTGACGAGCATCGGCGACTACGTGCTCAACGGGGGCGAGGTCGCCGCCATGGCGATGATCGAAGCCGTCGGCCGGCTCGTCCCCGGCGTCGTGGGCAATCCCGAGAGCCTCGTGGAGGAGTCGCACGAGGACGGGCTGCTGGAGTACCCGTCGTACACGAAGCCCGCCGCCTGGCGCGGCTACGACGTGCCCGACGTGCTGCTCAGCGGCCACCACGGCCGCGTCGCCGATTGGCGACGCGCGCAGCAGGTCGAACGGACCCGCGCGCGCAGGCCGGATCTGCTGGCGGACTGAGCGGCGCCGCGGACCGGCCGCGATCGGCCCCTCAGTCGACGCCGAGGAACGAGCGATCCGTGAGGATCAGCGGACCGTCGTCGGTGATGGCGACGGTGTGCTCGGCGTGCGCGCCGCGCGAACCGTCGGCGCTGCGGAGGGTCCAGCCGTCGGGGTCGGTCACGAGCTTGTCGGTCGTCTGCAGGAACCACGGCTCCAGGGCGACCACGAGTCCGGCCCGCAGCGGGTAGCCGCGATTCGGCTTGCCGTCGTTGGGCACGTGCGGGTCGCCGTGCATCGTGCGTCCGACTCCGTGCCCGCCGAAATCGGTGTTGATCTCGTAACCGTCGGCGCGCGCGACCTCGGCGATCGCGTGCGAGATGTCGCCGATCCGCCCCCCGACGGATGCCGCGCCGATCGCGGCGTCGAGGGCGCGCTGCGTCGTGTCGATGAGGGCCAGATCCTCGTCGCGCGCCGTGCCCACGACGAAGGAGACCGCCGAGTCGGCGACCCAGCCGTCGATCGACACGGCGAAGTCGAGCGTCACGAGGTCGCCGTCGCGCAGCGCGTAGTCGTGGGGGAGGCCGTGCAGGACGGCGTCGTTGACCGACGTGCAGATCACCTTGCCGAACGGGCTGGCGCCGAACGACGGGTGGTAGTCGATGTAGCACGACTCCGCGCCGGCGCGTCGGATGAGCTCGTGCGCCCGCCGATCGATGGTCAGCAGGTTGGTGCCGACCTTCGTGTCCTCGCGGAGGGCCGCCAGCGTCTCGGCGACGAATCGTCCCGCGGGACGCATCGCCTCGATCTCGGCGGGGGTGCGCAGCTCGATCATCGTGATCCTTTCGTCAGGATCTATTCTGTCCGACCGGCGTAGCATCGAAGGTATGTGGCTGCGACAGACGTTCTTCCGGTGGCTCGTTCCGGCGGCGTTCGTCCTGCCGTTGTGGCTGGTCGTCGGCTGGATCGTGTTCGGTGCGAGCCCGTGGGCGCTGCTGTGGGTGCTGCTGTCGGCGCCGATCGTGTTCGTGTGGCAGCTGATCCTCGCGCTGCTCGTGCGGGCGCGCGGCACCGTGCGCGCCGAGCGCGCCGTCTCGTGGCGCGATGCCGGGGTGATCGGCGCGTGGCACGTGCTCGTCGTCGCTCTCGGCGTCTTCGACGGCCGGTGGTGGTGGCCCGTCTTCGCGGTGACCGTCGCGCTGGGCGTCGCGGCCATGTGGTCGTCGCTGTCGCAGCTGTGGCGCGAGGCCGGTCCGCGGGTCTCGATCCTGCGCACGCCGTCCGGCATGGGGTACGTGGCCCCGGCGCGCGACGACGCTCCGCGCGCATCCGAGCCGGAGGAGATCATCGTCATCCGCGAGAACACGCCCCCGTCGTCCTGACCGACGCGGTTTGGATGCACCCGGCATCCATGGCAGAATGGCTGTTTGTGCCCTGAACAGGCTCTGCCTCAGGGGAGCACGGCGTCGGCAACGATCGCCTCGGGCACACGAATCCTTACCATCCCCATCTCGCGATCGACCTGTGGCGGTCGCAGGAAGTGACGATCATGCAGATTCTCGACGCCGTCGACGCGGCATCGCTGCGCAGCGACATCCCCGCCTTCGCCCCCGGTGACACCGTCAAGGTGCACGTGAACATCACCGAAGGCAACCGTTCCCGCATCCAGGTCTTCCAGGGCGTCGTCATCGGCCGTTCCGGAGACGGAGTGCGCGAGACCTTCACCGTCCGCAAGATCAGCTTCCAGGTCGGCGTGGAGCGCACGTTCCCCGTGCACAGCCCGGTGATCGACCACATCGAGGTCGTCACCCGTGGTGACGTCCGCCGCGCGAAGCTCTACTACCTGCGGAACCTCCGCGGCAAGAAGGCCAAGATCAAGGAGAAGCGCGGCTGACGCGTTCCTCCTCACGGATGCCCCGGACCTCTGCGGTCCGGGGCATCCGTCGTCCCGGCGAGGCGTGTGGAGCCGACGGCGCGCGCATGTGCGACCCTTGAGGGGCGGTACCGACGGGCGGCTCCGAGATCGAGAAAGACAGGCATGACTTCGGACAACATCACGGCTCCGGACACGGCGCTCCCTCCTCGCCAACGCCGCCGTCGAGGCATCTGGATGCTGCTGCGCGACGTGCTGGTGATCGTGCTGATCGCCGTCGTGGTCTCGTTCGTGATCAAGACGTTCCTGGTGCGGTCGTTCTACATCCCGTCGGGCTCGATGGAGCAGACCCTGCTGATCAAGGACCGCATCCTCGTCGACGAGCTCACTCCCCGCTTCGGCGGGTACGAGCGCGGTGATGTGGTGGTCTTCCGCGACCCGGGCGGCTGGCTCCCCGCGGCGCCGGCCACGCCGGATCAGCCGCCGCTCGCCCAGGCCGCCGACTGGCTGCTGTCCCTCGTGGGCATCACGGCCTCCGACAGTGACGAGCACCTGATCAAGCGCATCATCGGCGTCGGCGGCGACCACGTGGTCTGCTGCAACGCGATCGGCCAGGTGACGGTCAACGGCACCCCGATCGACGAGACCCCGTACCTGAACCTCTCCCCGGGCCAGAGCGCGCCCCAGCCGGTCCCGTTCGACGTCGTCGTACCGGAGAACTCGCTGTGGGTCATGGGCGACAACCGCGACCACTCGCGCGACTCGCGCTACAACATGGATCAGCCCAACAAGGGCTTCGTGCCGCTGGACAACGTCGTCGGGCGCGCGTTCCTGATCACCTGGCCGTTCGACCGCTTCGGCACGATCGACGGGCACCACGCGGTGTTCGCGGGGGTGCCCGCGCCGGGAGCGGAATGAGCGTCGTCGCTCCGCGTCTGACGGTCGAGCGCCGGCTGCTCAAGGAGCACGCGCTTGTCATCGCGTGCGACGAGGTCGGGCGGGGAGCGTTGGCCGGCCCGGTGGCGGTCGGCGCCGCGGTGATGGATGCCGCCGGCGCGCGGCGCCGCATCCCCGAGGGCCTGCGCGATTCCAAGCTCGTCGCCGAGCACCGCCGCCCGGACGTGGCCGCTCGCGCGGCCGCGTGGGTCGATGCGTCTGCGGTGGGCTGGGCGAGCGCCGCGGAGATCGACGAGGTGGGGATCATCCGCGCCCTGGGCCTCGCCGCGCTGCGCGCCATCGCGGATCTCCGGGCCGCGGGCATCGTCCCGGAAGAGGCGATCGTCATCCTCGACGGCAACCACGACTACATCACCCCGGCGGGAGGGTCCGGTCTGCGGGTGCGTCCCATCGTGAAGGCGGACCGCGACTGCGCGTCGGCGGCGGCGGCCTCCGTGCTCGCCAAGGTCGCCCGCGACGACC
The DNA here is from genome assembly GCF_058792815.1 of Microbacterium sp. MPR-TSA4. NCBI lineage: Bacteria > Bacillati > Actinomycetota > Actinomycetes > Micrococcales > Microbacteriaceae > Microbacterium > Microbacterium sp. MPR-TSA4. The sequence continues at coordinate 141,680 of NZ_JBXAFF010000002.1, read as the reverse complement.
TCATGACGCGCCTGCACGACGAGCACCCCGTCTACCGGTGGGAGCGCAACAAGGGGTACGCGAGCCTGGAGCACCGCGATGCGATCCGCGCGCACGGCCTGAGCGCGCATCATCGGGCGTCGTGGGCCATCGCCGACGCGCCGACGCTGTTCTGACGCGGATGCGGCGGCATCCGCCCGCCCCCGCCACCCGCATAGGATGGGAGCACCATGGACGACGAGGGCTTTGACGATTACGACCGCGAACTCGAGCTGGCGCTGTACAAGGAGTACCGCGACGTGGTCTCCCAGTTCGCCTACGTCATCGAGACGGAGCGCCGGTTCTACCTCGCCAACGACGTGAACGTCGTGCGCCGCGACACCGAGCACGACTTCTACTTCGAGATCTCCATGACCGACGTGTGGGTGTGGGACATCTACCGCGCCGACCGGTTCGTGAAGTCGGTCCGCGTGCTCACGTTCAAGGACGTCAACGTCGAGGAACTCCAGCGCCGGGACTTCCAACTCCCCGACGAGCTCTCGCTCGACTCCTGAGCGCACCCGCGCCCCGGACGAGACGTCGGCTCCTCCCCAGCGCCGGACGCCGATCGACCGTCCACCGATCCCGTCGCCGCGCCCGCGCGCGGCCGCGGATGACGCCAGTCTGCTGCCATGGCAGACAAGGACGAGCTCGGTCGGGCGGGTGAGGATCGCGCCGCGCGACACCTCGCGCTGAACGGATACACGGTCCTCGATCGCAACTGGCGGTGCGCCGTGGGGGAGATCGACATCGTGGCCGTCGACGGCGGCGACCTCGTCGTCGTGGAGGTGAAGACACGACGATCGGTGATGTTCGGGCACCCGTTCGACGCCGTCGACGCGCGCAAACGCGCACGCCTGTGGCGCCTGGCCCACGCGTGGGCGTCGGCGCATCCCGACCTCTCGCGTCGACGGCGCACGCGTGTGGATGTGATCGGGGTGACCGGCGACGATCCGGCCACCGCCGTGCTGGAGCACCTGAAGGACGTGCGATGACGGTCGGCCGCACCTGGGGCGTCGTGCTGACGGGCCTGCGGGGTGATCTTGTCGAGGTCGAGGCGGACCTGTCGAATCAGACGCCGGGGTTCTCGATCATCGGCCTCGCCGACAAGGCCATCGGCGAGGCCCATCAGCGCGTGCACAACGCCTGCGCGAACAGCGACCTGCCGCTCCCGCGACGCAAACTCACCGTCAACCTGTCACCGGCGAACCTCCCGAAGCAGGGGTCCGGTCTGGACGTCGCCATCGCGATTGCGTCGCTCGCGACCGAGCACGCGATGGATGCCGCGTCCCTCGCCGCCACGGTGCACATCGGCGAGCTCGGCCTCGACGGGCGGGTGCGTCCGGTGACCGGGGTGCTGCCCGCCGTGGCCGCGGCGGCACGTGCGGGCGTGCGCAGGGTGGTCGTGCCGCACGCGAACCGGGAGGAAGCGGCGCTGGTGGACGGTGTCGAGGTGCTGGGCGCGGCCTGCCTGCGCGACGTCGCCCGCTGGCACGGGCTCGACGTCGACGACGTCCCGGTGGAGCCCGTGCCGCATCCGGCGGCTCCGCGGCGCGGTGCGGCGTCGCCCCCGCCGGATCTGGCGGACGTGATCGGGCAGGCCGATGCCGTGGACGCACTCACCGTCGCCGCCGCCGGTGCGCACCACGTGCTGATGAGCGGACCGCCCGGTGCGGGCAAGACCATGCTGGCGCGCCGCCTTCCCGGCATCCTCCCCGATCTGGACGACGACGACGCGGTCCACGCCGCCTCCCTGCGCTCGCTCGCGGGGGAGGCGGTCACCGACCTCTGCCGCACTCCGCCGTTCGAGGCACCCCATCACAGCGCCAGTGCGGCGGCGCTCGTGGGAGGCGGCAGCCGCGCCGTGCGCCCCGGCGCGATCGCGCGGGCGAGCGGTGGGGTGCTCTTCCTCGACGAGGCGGGCGAGTTCGCCGGCCACGCCCTCGACGCCCTGCGACAGCCCTTGGAGTCCGGCACGATCGAGATCCATCGCGCCGGGTTCCGGGCGAGCTTCCCGGCCCGATTCCAGCTCGTCCTCGCCACCAACCCCTGTCCGTGCGGGAACTACGGCGTGCCGGGAGCGGAGTGCACCTGCCCGTCGATCGCGATCCGACGCTATCTGGGAAAGCTCTCGGGTCCGCTGCGCGATCGGATCGACATCGCGCTGTCCCTGCAGCGGGTCGCGACGACGCGCGCCGCCGATGACGGTCTCCGCAGCTCCTCGGTGACCGTCCGCGAGCGCGTCGTCGCGGCGCGCGACCGTGCCCGGTCGCGACTGCGCGCCACGACCTGGCGGACGAACGCCGAGGTCTCCGGATCATGGCTGCGCAACGGTCCGCTCGCGCCGGACGCGCAGATCCGACGTCCGCTCGACACGGCGTTGCACCGCGGCACCCTGACCCTGCGCGGCTACGACCGTGTGCTGCGCGTGGCGTGGTCGGTCGCCGATCTGGCGGGCCATGACCGGCTGCAATCCTCGGACGTGGGACGTGCGCTGTACCTCAAGCAAGGCTTCGCGGGATGAGCGCCGTGCCCGATGCCGCATCCGCTCGACGTGCGCTGGCGGGTCTGGTCGACGACGGACTCGGTGACGACGACGTGCGCCGCATCTACGCGACGGCGGTCTGGTCGACACTCGTCGAACCGGGCGACGGCGTCGCCGGTGCGCTCATCCGCGCGCTCGGCGCCGTCGACGCGCTCGAGACCGCGCTGTCGACGGCATCCGCCGGCGCGGCGGCGACCGCGGCCGGGATCGATCACGACGACGTGCATGCGGCGCGCCGCCGCTGGCAGCTCCGACAAGACGCGGTCGAAGGCGCACTGAGCGCGGCGCGGCGCGCTCGCGTGACACTCCTCACGCCCCGCGACAGCTCGTGGCCGCACCGGCTCGATGACCTCGGAGTGCACGCGCCGCTCTGCTTCTGGGTGCGCGGCGAGCTCGCGGTGGCGGACGCCGAGGGCGCCGTCGCCGTGGTGGGTGCGCGCGCCGCGACGGCGTACGGCGTGCACGTGGCGTCTGGGCTGTCCGCCGACTGCGCGAGCGACGGCATCACGGTCGTCTCCGGAGCGGCCTACGGCATCGACGCGGCCGCGCACCGGGCCGCGCTGCGCGCCGGTGGCGCGACGGTCGCGGTGCTCGCGGGCGGCGTGGACCGTCCCTATCCGGCGGGGCACGAGGATCTCATCTCTCAGATCGCCGTCCGGGGCGCGGTCGTGGCCGAAGTGCCCTGCGGGAGCGCCCCGACGAAGTGGAGGTTCCTCGCGCGCAACCGTCTGATCGCCGCCATGACCGACGCGACGGTCGTGGTCGAGGCCGCTCACCGCAGCGGCGCGCTGAACACGGCCCATCACGCCGCCGCCCTCGGTCGGCCGCTGGGCGCGGTCCCGGGACCGGTGACCAGCGCCGCCTCCGCCGGCTGCCATCGTCTGCTGCGGGAGGCCGATGCCGTCTGCGTCACCGGTGTCGCCGACGTCCTCGAGCTGCTGGGCCGCGGCGGCGACGCGACGCTCGAGGTCGATCCCGACCGTACGGACGACCGGACGCGCGTGCTGGATGCGCTCAGCTCGCGCAGCCCTCGGCTCCTCGCCGACATCGCGCGTCGATGCGGGATGGCGCCGGAGGAGGTCGCCGCGCTGCTCGGCCTGCTCGAGCTCGACGGAGCCGTGGAGCGCCGCGAGGGAGGATGGGCGCGCCGGGCGTCCTCGGCGCCGCGCCACTGAGCCACTGAGCCGCTGAGCACGCGCAGGATGACGGCGATCGGTGCGTCGGCGCCGCCGGTGCGCCGGTGCGCGCGATGCTGGGAGCATGCGGCTATCGGAGGCGGTGACGACGTACACGCGGGAGCTCGCGGACGTGCGGCGTCTGTCTCCGGCGACGGTCCGCGCGTACGGCGGGGATCTTCGCGACCTGACCGCGGCTGTCGGCGACATCGACGTGCGCGAGATCGACCTCGAAGCGCTGCGCGAATGGCTGTGGGCGGCGACGCGTCGCGGCGACGCCCGCTCCACCCTGGCCCGTCGCACCGCGGCGGCGCGCGGCTTCTTCGCATGGGCCGTCGAGAACGGACACGTCAGCACCGATCCGTCGCTGCGCCTCACCGCGCCGCGACGGGGGAGGCCGCTTCCCAAAGTGGCCACGACAGGAGCCATGGAGAGCGTGCTCGCCGATGCCGGCGCCCGCGCCGATGCGGACGCGACCGATCCGATCGCGCTGCGCGACGCGGCCGTCCTGGAACTGCTCTACGCCTCCGCTCTGCGCGTCTCGGAGCTGTGCGGCGTCGATGTCGACGACGTCGACGCCGCGCGCCGGACCGTGCGCGTGATGGGGAAGGGGCGAAAGGAGCGGGTCGTGCCGTACGGCGCGCCGGCGGCGCACGCCCTGGACGCCTACCTCGTGCGCGGCCGTCCGCAGCTCGCGAGTATCGGCGCGGCGACGCCGGCGCTGTTCCTCGGAGTGCGCGGAGCGCGGCTGGGCGCACGCACCGCGTACGACGTGGTCTCGCGTGCGGTCGGCCCGGCCGTCGGCGCGGCGGCCGGGCCCCACACGCTGCGCCACTCCGCGGCGACCCATCTGCTCGACGGCGGCGCCGACCTGCGCACCGTGCAGGAGCTGCTGGGCCATGCGAGTCTCGGCACGACGCAGATCTACACCCACGTCTCTGCGGAACGCCTCGCCGCGGCCTATCGTCTGGCTCATCCGCGGGCGTGAGGGTCGCGGCACTAGCCTGCACTCATGGGAACACGCTCGGTCGTCATCGCCGTCACCGTCGCGGCCGTTCTCGCTCTGACCTCGTGCGCCGCCGAGGCGGCCCCGCGCCGCACCGTGCTGCCGACGCCGGGCATCACCTCGTCAGCATCCGCTTCGGCAACCACGCCGACGACGCCTCCCGCCACCCCGCCGTCCCCGACGGGGGAGCCGTCCGCACCGGCCGGCGCGATGGAGGTCGCCTGTCCGGGTGGAAGCGCCAGCGTGTCGGCGGGCTCCGGCAGCTACGTGCTGACCGAGCCGTGTGCCCGCGTCGCCGTGGCCGGAAACGCCATCATCCTCGAGACGGGAGGCGTCGCCATCGACACCCTCCTCGTCCAGGGCGACGGCAACACGATCAGCGGCAGCGGTGTCGCGGGGGCGGTCACCCTCGAGGGACAGGACAACGTCGTCGCGACCGGTCGCGCGGACGACGTGACGATCCGCGGGCAACGAAACAGCCTCACGAGCGCCGACCGGATCGCGACGCTTGAGATCGCGGGCAGTGCCAACACGATCGCCGCCCCCGGCATCGGCACCTCCACCGTCAGCGGAGACGGCAACACCTACCCCGGGTCGTGAGGCGCGTCGCAGCACGGCAGGAGGATCGCGCGCGGCAGCTCGGCGAGAAGGCGCAGCGGGGTGATGTACGCGCCGTCCTCGCGCGCGCCGAGGTGGAGCTCACCGGTTCTCGTGTGTCCGCCGGTGCCGACCGTCGCCACGACGTCGCCGGCGCGCACGACGGCTCCCGCGGCGACCAGGGGCTCGACCGGCTCCAGCGTGCTGACGAGGCCGCCGCCGTGATCGATCGTCAGGATGCCGCGGTCGACGACGGTACCCGCGAAGGCGACCACTCCGTCGTCCGGTGAGGTCACCGGGCTGCCGACGGCCGCTGCCAGGTCGATGCCGCGATGCCCGTCGCCGTACGCGTGAGCAGGTGCCCGATACGGCTCGCTGATCCGCGGCGGGCGCACCGGCCAGGCCCATCGCGGCGGATGCTCCGCGTCGCCGTCGGCCGCCGCGGAGACGTCCGCGGGGGCACCTTCGAACGGGTTCCCGGAGGCATGCACCGCCGGCGGGCGCGCAGCGGCCGTCGCCGCCCCGGGCGGCAGCACGAACGCGACCGCCGAGAGGACGATGATCGCCCCGGCGGGGCCGCGTGCACGCATCCCTCCACCGTGGTCGACAGATGCGGTCCGCGCCGGACGACCGCCGATCCGTGGACGCGAACCCGCGTCGCCGCGGCGGGGGAGGAGGCGGTGCGACTGATACACTGTTGCCTGCACCCCGCGCGTCGGGGTGACTCCGCGTGCCCACAGCGGGACCGTCCTGAGACGGATTCCGCGGCATCCACACCCCGAGGTCTCACCGTGAGAACGGCGAGCGGGTGTGCGCCGGGCGCCAGGCGCACGGGACCGACCGGTCCCCGCGATCAACCCAACGAAAAGGAGAACGGCCATGGCCGTCGTCACCATCCGCCAGCTGCTCGACAGCGGCGTGCACTTCGGACACCAGACCCGCCGGTGGAACCCGAAGGTCAAGCGCTTCATCCTCACCGAGCGCTCCGGCATCCACATCATCGACCTGCAGCAGTCGCTGTCGTACATCGACAAGGCGTACGAGTACGTCCGCGAGACGGTCGCCCACGGCGGCACCGTCCTGTTCGTCGGCACCAAGAAGCAGGCCCAGGAAGTCATCGCCGAGCAGGCGACCCGCGTCGGTCAGCCCTACGTCAACCAGCGTTGGCTCGGTGGTCTCCTGACGAACTTCTCGACCGTCAGCAAGCGCCTCGCCCGCATGAAGGAGCTCGAGGAGCTCGACTTCGACAACCCCGCCGACAGCGGCTTCACCAAGAAGGAGCTCCTGCTCAAGAAGCGCGAGCTCGACAAGCTGCACAAGTCGCTCGGCGGTATCCGCAACCTGCAGAAGACGCCGTCGGCCATCTGGGTCGTCGACGCCAAGCGCGAGCACCTCGCGATCGACGAGGCCAAGAAGCTCGGCATCCCCGTGATCGGCATCCTCGACACGAACGCCGACCCCGACGAGTTCCAGTTCCCGATCCCGGGCAACGACGACGCGATCCGCTCGGTGGGCCTGCTCACCCGCATCATCGCCGACGCCGCCGCGGAGGGCCTCATCCAGCGTCACCAGCCGACCGACGAGTCCGCCGACGCCGAGCCCCTCGCCGACTGGGAGCGCGAGCTGCTCGAGACGCCCGTCGTCACCGACGTGGCCGAGGTCGAGACCATCGCCACCGAGTCGGCCGCCGACGTCGAGGGCGCCGAGGCCAAGGCCGAGGGCGACGCCGCGGCGACTGCTGCCGAGTAAGACCACTTTCGCGCCGGTGCGAAGCCGCTCCTGAGGGACGGCTTCGCACCGGCATCCCACGAGAACTCACGACACGCAAGGAGCCACCACCCATGGCAAACTTCACCATCGCCGACATCAAGGCCCTGCGCGAGCAGCTCGGCACGGGCATGGTCGACACCAAGAAGGCGCTCGAGGAGGCCGACGGCGACCTCGAGAAGGCCGTCGAGATCCTCCGCCTCAAGGGCGCGAAGGGCAACGCGAAGCGTGCCGACCGCTCCACCAGCGAAGGCCTCGTCACCGCCGCGCTGAACGACGGCAAGGTCACCATCCTCGAGCTGAACACCGAGACCGACTTCGTCGCCAAGAACGAGCGCTTCATCGCCCTCGCCGACAAGGTGCTCGCCGCGGCCGCCGCCGTCGGCGCCGACTCCGTCGAGGCCGCGCTGGCCGCGGATGCCGACGGCACGTCCGTCGCCGACCTCATCTCCGACGAGGCCGCGATCATCGGCGAGAAGGTCGAACTGCGCCGCGTGCGCACGCTCTCGGGCGACAAGTTCGAGATCTACCTGCACAAGACGAGCAAGGACCTCCCCCCGCAGGTCGGCGTGGTGCTCGCCTACAGCGGTGACGACGCGGAGACCGCGCGCTCCATCGCGCAGCACATCTCGTTCGCCAACCCGACCTACCTCACGCGCGACGACGTCCCCGCCGACGAGGTCGAGAAGGAGCGCGAGATCGTCACCGAGATCTCCCGCAACGAGGGCAAGCCGGAGGCGGCCCTTCCGAAGATCGTCGAGGGCCGCGTGAACGCGTTCTTCAAGCAGGTCGCCCTGCTCGACCAGGACTACGCGAAGGACAACAAGCTGTCCGTCGCCAAGGTCGCCGGCGACGCCGGGATCACGATCACCGACTTCGCCCGCTTCAAGGTCGGCGCGTAAGTCGTTCGAAGGGGTCCGCATTCATCGAATGCGGACCCCTTTTCCATGCCCTGCCTTCGATAGTCTGCAACTCGACGAGAGGAACCCCCTGTGATCGATGAGAACACCGGACGCCGCCGCGTCCTCCTGAAGCTGTCCGGCGAAGCGTTCGGAGGGGGCCAGCTCGGCGTCAACCCCGACGTGGTCGGTCAGATCGCGCGTGAGATCGCCGCCGCCGTGGATCGTGTCGAGATCTCCATCGTCGTGGGCGGTGGCAACTTCTTCCGCGGAGCCGAGCTCAGCCAGCGGGGGATGGACCGCGGCCGCGCGGACTACATGGGCATGCTGGGAACGGTCATGAACGCCCTGGCGCTGCAGGACTTCCTCGAGCAGGCGGGGGCCGCCACGCGCGTCCAGTCGGCCATCTCCATGACCCAGGTCGCCGAGCCCTACATCCCGCGTCGCGCCGAGCGCCACATGGAGAAGGGTCGCGTCGTCATCTTCGGTGCCGGCGCCGGCCTGCCCTACTTCTCGACCGACACGGTCGCCGCCCAGCGCGCGCTGGAGATCGGCGCCGATGAGGTGCTCGTCGCCAAGAACGGCGTCGACGGCGTCTACACGGCCGACCCCAAGACGAACCCGGATGCCGAGCGCATCGACACGATCACGTACCGCGACGCGCTCCAGCGCGGGCTCAAGGTCGTCGACTCCACGGCGTTCAGCCTCTGCATGGACAACGGCATCGACATGCGCGTGTTCGGCATGGAGCCGGCCGGCAACGTCACGCGCGCGCTGCTGGGCGAATCGATCGGAACGCTCGTCACCGTCTGAGTCGGACGACGCCCCGCACTAGACTTTCCCTGACGTACCGAATGAATGGAGTGACCGTGATCGCCGAGATCCTGGCCGACACGTCCGCCCGCATGGACCGCGCCGTCGAGGCCGCGAAGGACGACTTCGCGACCGTGCGCACGGGCCGCGCGAACCCCCAGCTCTTCCAGAAGATCCTGGTCGACTACTACGGCTCCCCGACGCCGCTCGCGCAGCTCGCGTCGCTGAACACGCCCGAGGCCCGCACGCTCGTCGTGACGCCGTACGACAAGTCGGCGCTGAAGGCCATCGAGCAGGCGATCCGCGACATGCCGAACCTCGGCGCCAACCCGTCGAACGACGGCAACATCGTGCGCGTCTCGATGCCCGAGCTCACCGCCGAGCGCCGCAAGGAGTACGTCAAGCTCGTGCGCACCAAGGGCGAGGACGCGAAGGTGCACCTGCGCGGCATCCGTCGGAAGGCGAAGGACGAGCTGGATGCGCTCAAGAGCGAGGTCGGCGAAGACGATCTCGTGCGCGCTGAGAAGGAACTCGACGCCGTCACGCGCAGCCATGTCGACGACATCGACGAGGCCCTCAAGCGCAAAGAGGCCGAGCTTCTCGAGGTCTGAGGACGTGCCGACCACCGACTCCCCGGGGGATGCCGGGCCCGGAGGCGTTCCGGGGCCGGAGGGCGAGCGCGCCCGCCCCGGGACCTCGGCCGGTTTCCAGGCCCACGTGCGTGCGGCACGCAGCGAGTTCGAGCATCAGATCGATCGCGCGCGCGCCGATTTCGAAGAGGTCAACGACCGCATCAACGCGCGGACGGGGCGCAACCTGCTGATGGCGACCCTCATCGGGCTCGCCGTGGGCGCCGTCGTGCTGGGGTCGCTGCTGTTCATCAAGTGGCTGTTCCTGGTCTTCGCGATCCCGGTGTGCCTGCTGGGGGTCTTCGAGTTCAGCCGTGCCCTCCAGACCGCCGGTCGGCGCGTCGACGTCTGGCCGCAGGTCGTGGCCGGTGCCGTGATCATGCTGTCCGCCTTCTTCGCGGGACACCTCACGCATTGGGCGCTCACCTTCGGCGCCGTCGCCGCCGTCATCGTGTGGCGGCTGCTCGCCCAGATGATCGCCAGTGACGGTCGCCGCTACGGAGACGTGCTCGGCGACGTCTTGATCGCCGGCTTCCTGCCCCTCTACGTGCCCTTCCTCGCCAGCCTGGCGCTCGTGCTGCTGCGTCAGGAGCAGGGCGAGTACTGGGTGCTCGGCATGCTCATCGCCGTCGTCGCCGCCGACACCGGCGCGTACGCCTCCGGCCTCGCGTTCGGCGCGCACCCGATGGCGCCGCGGATCAGTCCGAAGAAGACCTGGGAGGGCTTCGCGGGCGGCGCCGTGGCCACGGTGATCGCGGCCGTGCTGTGGGGCATCTTCGCCCTCCACGTGCCGTGGTGGGCCGGAGCGGTGTTCGGCCTCCTGATCCTGGGCTGCGCCACGGTGGGCGACCTCGGCGAGTCGATGATCAAGCGCGACCTCGGCATTAAGGACATGAGCTCCTGGCTGCCGGGTCACGGCGGTGTGCTGGACCGGCTGGATTCGATCCTGCCGTCCGCGGCTGCCGCCCTCGCCCTCTACTTCCTCTTCTTCCCCCTGGTGACCCTATGAGCGACGTTTCCGAGACCCACGCCCCGGCGTTCCCCCACACGTCAGGCCGCACGCGCGGCTACCGGCCCGACGCGGTCGACGCGTTCCTCGCGCGGGCGCGCACAGCCTTCGAGGACGGTGAGGCGACCGACATCGACTCGACCGTCGTCCGCACGGCCGCCTTCCCGCTCGTGCGGCACGGCTATCAGGTGTCGGCCGTGGATGCGGCGTTGAGCCGGATCGAGGATGCCTTCGCCGCCCGCGAGCGCGAGCAGGCGCTGTCGCGACGGGGTGCGCGCGCCTGGGTCGGGCAGTCGCGCCAGCTCGCCCAGGAGGTGCTGGACCGCCTCACCCGTCCGCGGGGCCACCGGTTCCGCCGGGTGGGCGCCCTCCGCTTCGGCTACCGCGTCGACGAGGTCGACCTCGTCGCCGACAAGATCGCGCGGTTCCTCGAGAGCGGCGAGCCCGTCACGGTGGATCAGGTGCGGTCGGTCGCCTTCCGCATGCAGCGTCGCGGTTACAGCGAGGCGCAGGTGGACGCGGTGCTCGATGCGACCGTCGAGGTGATGCTGGCGGTCGTGTGACCGCCACTCGTGTGGGCGTCGCCGTCGCGAGGCTAGAATCGGAGCACTGTGACTTCTGACGCCGAGCTCACCGCCGCTCCCGCCGCCGCACCGGCGACCCGGGTCGATGGGCGTGCGGCTGCGAGATCCGGAGCGGGGCGACGCCCGGCGAAGGCCGCCCCCGTCAAGTGGACGCGGCGTCGCGGGGCGATGAGCGTGTTCGCGGTCGTCGCGGTGCTCGGCTTCGGCGTGGTGTACATCGCGCCGTTGACGGCCTCGACCCCCGAGGCGCACGCCGCGGAAGTCGCCCCCATCTCTCTCTACGCCTCGACCATCGCCGACGCACAGGCGTACCTCGCCGCATCCGATCAGACCACCGGGCTCGGCCGCGACGGCGTCGTCTACAGCGTGTACGTCACGCCGAAGCCCACGCCCACGCCCACGGCGACGGCGACCGGCACCTCGTCGTCGTCTGCCGCGTGGTCGCCGCCCTTCGTGGCCCCGGATCCCGGTACCGCGCAGGCGATCGCCTACTCGATGGTGCAGCAGCGCGGATGGGGCGACGACGAGTTCGCCTGTCTCGTCGCGCTGTGGAACAAGGAGTCGGGCTGGCGCGTCGGCGCCTACAACGCCGGAAGCGGCGCGTACGGCATCCCGCAGGCGCTCCCCGGAAGCAAGATGGCCTCCGCCGGTGCCGACTGGGAGACCAACCCGGCGACGCAGATCGCCTGGGGGCTCGGCTACATCGGCGGCCGCTACAGCACGCCGTGCGGTGCCTGGTCGCACTCGCAGTCCACGGGGTGGTACTGATCCGATGCCGCGCGCGAACCGACGGCAGCCGCAACCCGCCGACGATTCGTTCGATCGGCTCCTGAGCGGGTGGAAGCGCTCCGAGCACCGACGCGGCTCGGAGTGGACGGTGCAGCCGGTCAGCGCCGCGCAGGCGCAGAAGAGCTACACCTGTCCGGGGTGCTCTCGTGCGATCACGCCCGGCACCGCGCACCTCGTGGTCTGGCGCGCGGACGGCGTCCTGGGCGACGCGGCGGACCTCGCGGCTCGCAGACATTGGCACACGGCCTGTTGGAGGATTGCCTGACATGGAGATTCGCGGACCCGTCCAGCTTCCCGCGCGGCGCGAGGAGATCGAGCTCACGACACTCGACGGACTCACGCTGGTCGGGGAGTTGGCGCTGCCCGAGCATCGGGAGCCGGTCGCGACCCTGGTGACGCTGCATCCGCTTCCGACCGCGGGCGGCTTCATGGACTCGCACATCCTCCGGAAGGCCGCGGGGCGGCTGCCGGCGCTGGCCGATCTCGCCGTGCTCCGCTTCAACACGCGGGGCACGAGCTCGCCCCGTGGGACCAGTGAGGGCGCCTTCGACGGCGGACGCGCGGAGGCGTTCGACGTCGCGGCGGCGATGGACTTCGTCACCGCTCGAGGCCTCCCGCACCCCTGGTTGGTCGGCTGGTCGTTCGGCACGGAGCTCGCCCTCAAGTACGGCCGCGACCACGCCGTCGACGGCGTGATCCTGCTCTCGCCACCGCTGCACCGTGCCGGAGCCGACGAGATCGCGGCCTGGCGGGGCGATCCCCGTGCGGTGATCGTGCTCGTGCCGGAGTTCGACGACTACCTGCGACCGGACGAGGCGCGCGAGCGGTTCGCGCCGATCGCGCACGCCGAGCTGATCGCCGTCGAGGGCGGCAAGCACCTGTGGGTGGGGGAGAACCAGACCCGCCGTGTGCTCACCGAGATCGTGGCCGCGGTCAATCCCGACGCGCTGCCGCTGCCCACGCAGTGGGACGGCGACTGACGGCATCCGCCGCGCAGCGCGTCCCCGCCGCTCAGCGCTCGTTCTGCCGCGGAATGATCACCTGGCGGTAGATGATCAGCACGCTCGCCGCGACCGGGATGGCGATGAGCGCGCCGAGCAGGCCGAGGAGCGATCCGCCGGCCAGGGCGGCGATCACCACGACGGCGCCGGGCACGGAGACGGCGCGGTTCATGATGCGCGGCGACAGGACGTAGGCCTCCACCTGCATGTAGATCGCGTACCAGATGAGCGCGACGATCGCCGTCAGGGGCGAGCTGAGCCCGGGGATCAGGCAGGTCAGCACGATGATCGCCGAGCCGGTGAGCGTACCGACGAGCGGGATGAGCGAGAAGAAGAAGGCGACCACGGCCAGCACGGCGGGAAACGGTGCGCCGATGATCGACAGGAACACGGCGCTGAGCACACCGTTGATCGCGCCGAGCGTGACCTGCCCCATGACGTAGTGGCCCACGGATGCCGTGATCTGCTCCGACAGGTCGACGAACCGCGCGCGCTTCGAGGCCGGCACGAGCTGGGCGACCGACGCCTTCAGCGACGGCGTGGAGGCCGTGAAGTAGATCGTGAGGATCAGGATGATGATGGCCCCGGTGACCCCGGAGATGATCCCCGCGCCGATGCCGAGGATCACGTTGCCGGCGGAGGTGCCGATCTGACCGAAGTCGAGCGTGTTGAACCAGTCCGACACGTACGCGAACGCCTTGTCGACGTCGAGCGCCGGGAAGTTGCTGTGCAGCCACGCCGACAGGTCGTCGACGGGGTTCCAGGCGCCGTCCACGGCGCTCTGGATGAGCTGCTGGATCTGCGTCACCAGCTGCGCGATCTGCCCGACCAGGACGGGGATCACGATCAGGACGATGCCCGTGAACACCGCGAGCACGGCGGCGAAGGTGATCAGCAGCGCGGCCCAGCGGGGCAGCTTCCGCCGCTCCAGCCAGCTGACCAGCGGGTCGAGGCCGAGCGCGAGGAACAGTGCGGTGCCCACGTAGAGCAGGATCGTCGACAGGGTCTGCACGCTGGTGATGAGCAGGATGCCGACGCCGACGCCGAGGGTGGCGACGAGGGCCGTGCGGAACGGATGCTGGAGCTTCATGGTGTTGTCAGAATACGCACCGCGTCGGCGTTCCCGTGTCGACACGGCCGAAGCCCGTTCGACCCTCCCGGGCGACGCACAGCCGGATGTCGCTAGTCTGGAATGTCGATTGCGCGCCGTCATCCCGTCTTCGGTGCGCAGGGAGGTGTCTTTCGTGCGTTTCGTCTGGGCTGTAACGGCCTTCGTGCTGGCTGCCCTCATGATCGGGGCGGGGATCGCTCAGCGGACGGTCCTGCAAGGGCCGCGCACGGAGAGCCAGACCATCTCGGTGTCCGGGGATGCCCCCTACGTGTTGATCGACGGCGGCGTCCTCAACAGCCACACCGGCTCGCAGACCCTGCGCGTGAAGGAATCCGGCACGATCTTCGCCTCCTACGGCCGCACCGCCGATCTCGAGGCCTGGCTGACGCCGTCGTCGTACACCCACGTCACCCTGGACGGCGACGAGCTCGCCACCACCGCCGTCGCCGCGAAGACCCCGCCCGCGGAGGGGAGCGCCGCGATCACTCCCGTCGGCTCGGACCTCTGGCTCGACGAGTTCCAGCAGGACGATCTGCTGGTCACCCCCCTTCAGCTGCCGGCGGACATGAGCCTGCTCGTGGCGACCGACGGCATCAAGCCGGCACCGTCGAGCATGACCGTCACGTGGCCGACCGGCGCGACGACCCCCTGGGCCGGTCCGCTCATCGTCGGCGGCAGCATCCTGCTCCTCATCGGTCTCGTGCTGTACGTCCTGGGCGTCCGCCATGCCCGCCGGTCGCGGGGGCCCCGTCGCAAGGGGCTGCCCATGCCCGTCACCGAGCCGATCGATGTCGCGGTGGAGGGCGCCGACAAGGGAGTGATCAGCTCCACGCCGACACGTCGTCAGCTCAGCCGGGGAAAGCGCGTCCTGCTGGCCGCACCCGCCGTGGGCCTGTCAGCCCTCCTGTTCACCGGCTGCACCGCCGATGCGTGGCCTCAGCTGGCCGGCACCCCGACCCCCACGGCATCGGAGAGCGTCGTCGTGCCGCAGGACCAGGGCCGCCCCGCCGTCACGCAGGCCCAGGCCGAGCGCATCCTCACCCGGATCTCCGAGCAGGTGGCGAAGGCGGATGCCGCGAAGGATCCCGCCGCCGCCGCCGAGCGGCTCACCGACTCGGCACTGGCCGCACGCGAGACCGACTATCGCCTGCGCGACGTCGCCGGGCACACGGCACTGGGTGCCCTGCCCGACAAGCCGGTCAAGGTCATCCTGCCGGAGGCCTACGACGGGTGGCCGCGGACGTTCTTCGCCGTCATCGAGACCGGCGACGTCATCCTCAGCGTGACCCAGGAAGACCCGTGGTCGCCCTACAAGGTGACCAACCAGGCCGAGCTGGTGTCGCAGGCGAGCCTCAACCTCGCTCCCGCGTACGTGGGCGCCATCGCGATCGACCCCGACTCGCCGTTCCTCGCGCTCGCTCCGAACAAGGTCGCCGCCGCCTACGCGGACATCCTGACCAACGGCGACAGCAGCCCGTTCGCGGGACAGTTCGACGCCACGAACGATCCGTTCCGCAAGCTCGTCGCCGACAACCGCGCCGCGCGGCTGGAGTCGTTCAACCAGACCGGCGCCCAGACGGGCACGCTCAGCTTCGCCGCCTCGGCGGGGCCCGACGAGCCGATCTCCCTCGCGACACTCGACTCGGGGGCGATCGTCGCGGTCACGGTGCACGAGAGCGACACGGTGAAGCCCACGAACACCGACGCCGTCATCAAGCTCGACAACAACCCGATCGTGCAGACGCTCACCGGCGTGAACCAGTCCTCCAGCGGCTTCACGACGACCTTCGTCGATCAGCTGTTCTTCTTCGTGCCGTCGCAGAGCTCGAACAAGCGCATCCAGCTGCTGGGCTATTCCACCTCCATCCTCGACGCGAAAGTGGTCTCATAAGTGAGCGATCCCACCTCGGGCGCCGTGCTGCGCGGTGCCGTCGACCTGTCCTCTCTCCGATCGCGTGCCGCCGCGCCGGCCGGTGCGGCTGCCGCCGCGGGCGCGCCGACGGCCACGCCGCTCGTCTTCGACGCGACCGACGCGACCTTCGGCGAGGTCCTCGAGCTCTCGCGATCCGTGCCGGTCGTGGTGGACCTCTGGGCCGAATGGTGCGGCCCCTGCACGCAGCTCAGCCCGATCCTGGAGAAGGTCGTCGTCGAGCTCGGCGGACGCCTCGTGCTCGCCAAGGTCGACGTCGACGCGAACCCCCAGCTCGCCCAGGGGTTCCGCGCGCAGTCCATCCCGATGGTCGTGGCGCTCGTCGCGGGGCAGCCGGTGCCGCTGTTCACCGGCGCCGTCCCCGAGCAGCAGGTGCGCGAGGTGTTCGCCCAGCTCCTGCAGCTCGCGGCCCAGAACGGCGTGACCGGCACCGTGCCCGTGGACGGCGCCGGCGCGGATGCCGCCGATGATGCCGAGCCCGCTCTTCCGCCCCTCCATCAGGAGGCCTTCGACGCGATCGAGGCCGGCGACTACGGGCGTGCGGTCTCCGCTTACGAGGCCGCCCTGTCCGAGAACCCCCGCGACGAGCAGGCGCGCGCCGGTCTCGGTCAGGTGCGACTGCTTCAGCGCGTCCAGAGCCTCGATCTCGCCCAGGCCCGCGCCGCCGCGGCGGAGGCTCCCCGCGACATCGAGGCGCAGTTCGCCGTCGCCGACCTCGACATCGCCGGCGGGCACGTCGACGACGCCTTCGGCCGCCTGCTCGACCTCTTCGCCGCGCTGCCGTCGGACGAACGGGCGCCGGTGCGGGAGCGGCTCGTCGAGCTGTTCGCGCTCGTCGGCGACGGCGACGCGCGCGTCATCCGCGCCCGCGGACGGCTGACCTCACTGCTGTTCTGACCCCGCGTCCCGGCGCCGGCCCCGCCATACCGCCGCTCTAGGCGGATCGGCCGAGCCAGAGCACGCCCAGCGGCGGCAGCACGAGGGTCGCGCGCCCGTTGCCGTCGGCGTGCACCGTTCCGAGGTTGCCGACGCCGGAGCCGCCGTACGCCTCTGCATCCGAGTTGAGCAGCTCGGTCCACTCGCCGCCGGCAGGAAGATCCAGCGCGTAGTCGTGCAGCGGCACGCCGGAGAAGTTGCACACCACGGCGACGGCGTTGCCCTCGTGGTCGTACCGCGTGAAGGCGATCACGTTCGGGTTCCAGGTCGGGGCGCCGATGCGCGAGAACGCCGAGCCGTCGCTGTCGCGGGCCCACAGGGGGGGATTCTCCCGATAGACGCGGTTCAGCGCGCCGACGAAGTCCAGCAGTCGGCGGTGCGGCGGCTGATCGAGCATCCACCAGTCGAGGCCGCGTCCCTCCGACCACTCGGAGAGCTGGCCGAAATCCTGGCCCATGAACAGCAGCTGCTTACCCGGGTGTCCCCACATGTAGGCGAGGAAGGCGCGGGTGTTCGCCAGTTTCTGCCAGTGATCGCCCGGCATCCGGGTGAACAGCGTGCCCTTGCCGTGCACGACCTCGTCGTGGCTGATGGGCAGGATGAAGTGCTCGCTGAACGCGTAGACGAACGAGAACGACAGCTCGCCCTCGTGATGCGCGCGGTACATGGGGTCGCGCTTGATGTACTCCAGGGAGTCGTTCATCCAGCCCATGTTCCACTTGAAGCCGAAACCGAGCCCTCCGGCGCTGGTCGGGGCCGTCACGCCCGGGTAGCTCGTGGACTCCTCCGCGATCATCGCGATGCCCGGGTAGCGCTTGTAGGCCGTCGCGTTCACCTCTTGCAGGAACCGGATGGCCTCCAGGTTCTCCCGGCCGCCGTAGATGTTCGGCTCCCACTGGCCTTCCTCGCGCGAGTAGTCGAGGTAGAGCATGGAGGCCACGGCATCCACGCGGAGACCGTCGACGTGGAACTCCTCCAACCAGTACAGCGCGTTCGCGACGAGGAAGTTGCGCACCTCGTTGCGGCCGTAGTCGAAGATCAGCGTGCCCCAGTCCTTGTGCTCGCCACGCCGCGGGTCCGGGTGCTCGTAGAGGGGGTCGCCGTCGAAGCGGGCGAGGGCGAAGGCGTCCTTGGGGAAGTGTCCCGGCACCCAGTCCATGATCACGCCGAAGCCGGCCTGGTGCAGACGGTCGATCAGGTAGCGGAGGTCGTCGGGGCTTCCGAAGCGGCTGGTGGGCGCGTAGTAGCCGCTCACCTGGTAGCCCCAGGACCCGCCGAACGGGTGCTCCGCCAGCGGCAGGAACTCGACGTGCGTGTAGCCGACCTCCGTGAGGTAGTCGATCAGCGGCTCCGCCGCGTCGCGGTAGCCGAGACCGGGCCGCCACGATCCGAGGTGCAGCTCGTAGGTGGACATCGGCTGCGCGAGGACGTCGCGCTCGGCGCGGGCGCTCATCCATGCGCCGTCGCCCCACGTGTGCGCGCTCTCGGTGACGATCGACCCCGTCGCCGGCGGGACCTCCGCGCGTTGCGCCATCGGGTCGGCCTTCAGGATCCAGCCGCCGTGCCGCGTCAGGATCTCGTACTTGTACACCGTGCCGGCGCCGAGTCCCGGCACGAACAGCTCCCAGACACCGCTCGATCCCAGGCTGCGCAGCGCGTGGCCCTGACCGTCCCACGCGTTGAAGTCTCCGACGACGCGGACTGCGCGCGCGTTGGGCGCCCAGACGGCGAAGGACACGCCGGCGACGCCGTCGTAGTGGCGGACGTGGGCACCGAGCGCCTGCCAGAGCTGTTCGTGTCGGCCTTCCGCGATGAGGTGGCGATCGACGTCGCCGAGGGTGGGGAGGTGGCGATAGGGGTCGTCGGCGCGGAAGTCCGGCGCACCGTCGTACGCGGCGACGATCTCGTAGGCCCGCGGCTGCTCCGCGGCGGAGCCTTCCCAGATGCCGGAGCGCACATGGTCCAGGGGGATGCGGACGCCCTCGTCGGTGACCGCCGTGACCGACGACGCCATCGGGCGCCGGGCGCGGATCACCCAGGTGCCGTCGGCGCGGCGGTGCGGGCCCAGGACGTCGTGCGGTGCGTGGTAGGAGCCGGTGGCGACGGTGTCGAGCACCTCGTCGGATACGTCGCTCATCGGGACTCCTTCACGTGCAGGATGTGGACGGGTTCGTCGAACGCGTCCAGTCGGACGAAGTTGTCGCGGTTCCACGTCCAGGCGGCGCCCGTGATGAGGTCCTCCACGACGTAGTCGCTGCCGGGCGTCACCCCGAAGACGGAACTGTCGATGTGGACGGTCGTCTGCCGCGTGGAGTGCGGATCGACGTTGGCCACGACGATGATCGTGTCGGCCCGTCCGGTCTCGCTCAGGGCGGCGGGCAGGTGCTTGACGTACACCAGGATGGCGTCGTCGTCGCTCCAGTGGATGCTGAGGTCGCGCAGCTGACGAAGCGACGGGTGCGCCCTGCGGATCTCGTTGAGCCGCGTGAGGTAGGGAGCGATCGAGACCCCGGCGGATGCCGCGGCATCCCAGTCGCGCAGCTTGTACTCGTACTTCTCGTTGTCGATGTTCTCCTCGGACCCCGGCCGCGCGACGTTCTCGATGAGCTCGTAGCCGGCGTACACCCCGTACGAGGCGCCGGCCGTGGCGGCCAGGGCCGCACGGATCTTGTACGCCGGCCGGCCGCCGTACTGGAGGTACTCGGTGAGGATGTCGGGCGTGTTGACGAACAGGTTGGGACGCATGAAGTCCGCCGTGTCCTGCGAGATCCAGCGGAAGAACTCCTCGAGCTCGGCCTTGGTGTTGCGCCACGTGAAGTAGGAGTAGCTCTGCTGGAAACCCGCCTGCGCGAGGGCCTGCAGCGGGGCCGGCCGGGTGAACGCCTCGGCGAGGAAGACGACGTCGGGGTGCTCCGCGTTGACCGTCGCGATGAGCCATTCCCAGAACTGCAACGGCTTGGTGTGGGGGTTGTCGACGCGGAAGATCTTCACGCCCTGCGCGATCCAGTGCCGGACGATGCGCAGCACCTCGGCGCGGATGCCCTCGGGGTCGTTGTCGAAGTTGATCGGGTAGATGTCCTGATACTTCTTCGGCGGGTTCTCGGCGTACGCGATCGAGCCGTCGGGCAGGGTCGTGAACCACTCGGGGTGAGCGGCCACCCACGGGTGGTCGGGAGCGGCCTGCAGCGCGAGGTCGAGGGCGATCTCCAGGCCCTCCGCACGCGCGGCACGGACGAAGGCGCGGAAATCGGCGAGGGTGCCGAGATCGGGGTGCACGGTGTCGTGCCCGCCCGCCGCGGATCCGATCGCCCAGGGCGAGCCGGGGTCTCCCGGGCCGGCCGTGAGCGTGTTGTTGGGGCCCTTGCGGTTCCTCTCGCCGATCGGGTGGATCGGGGGGAGGTAGAGCACGTCGAAGCCCATCGCGGAGACCGCGGGGAGCCGCTTGGCGGCCGTGCGGAAGGTGCCGCTGCGGATCGTGCCGTCCTTGAGCCGCTTGGCGCCCTCCGAGCGCGGGAAGAACTCGTACCAGGCGCCCACACCGGCGCGCTCCCGCTCCACGAGGAGCTCCTGCTCGGCCCCCACCGTGAGGAGGGACTGCACGGGTCGTGCGCGGAAGAAGGACGCGAGCGCCGGATCGCGCACCACGACGAGAGCCGACTCGTCCGTGACGTCCCCGTCGCGCAGCGCCGCGGCCGCCGCCGTCAGCGCGCGCCGCTCCGCCGCCGGACGGTCCTTCTCCGCGGCGGCGGAGGTGAGCAGACGCGCGCCCGCCTCGCGCATGAGCGGGGCATCGACACCCGCCGCGATCTTCAGGGCGGCGGCGTGCTCCCACGTCGCGAAGTCGTCCGCGAACGCTTCGAACCGGAACCGCCACACCCCCTCCTCGACGGGCGCGAGCTGCACGCTCCAGCGGTCGAAGCCGTCGCCCACGGGCTCCAGCCGGTGCAGCGACTCGTCGCCCGCGGGGGAGAAGAGCCGCACGTGGACGCCGATGAGATCGTGCCCCTCGCGGAAGGCGGTGACCACGAACGGCACCGCCTCGCCCGCGAAGGCGGACGGCCGGAAGAGACCATCGGGGACGGACGGGTGGGCGCCGCCCATCGGGATGCGTCCGGTGCGCGTGTCGGCGACGGCGCGCCACGGCACGGCCGGGCGGACCGGCAGGGGCGCCGCGCTGCGCAGGGGCGCCGTGCGCGGGGGCGGCGTCGTCGCGCGGGGGAGGTCGGAAGGAACGGAGCGCGTCGTCGATGCCACGTCTCGAACCTACCGCCGAAGCGCAGCGGCGGACACCATCTGCCCGCGGGTCCGGCTCATCGTGCGCGGAACAGGTGCAGTGCCGTGCCGGGCAGCGTCACGACGTCGCCCGGCGCGAACACCGGCTCCGTCGTGTCGGGACGGTCGGGCACGCTCGACCACAGCGACACGTACCCCGTGATCCCGTCGATGCGGGGCAGGGTGACGTCGATGGGGCGTTCGGTGCCGTGCACGACGAGCAGGATGCGGTTGGGCGCCTCCTCCTCCGGCGTCGAGGCGGCGTCGTACTGCAGGGTGCGGTGCGCCGGGTCGGTCCACCGCTCGATCGACATGGTCTCGCCGTTCTCGTCGTACCAGTCGATGACCGATGCGCTGGGCACCACGTGCGCGTCGCGCGCGAAGCGGCGCGGACGCAGGGCCGGGTTCTCCCGTCGCAGGTGTACCAGTCGTCGTACATGGGCGAGGAGATCCTCCTGCCACGCGGCGTGCTCCCAGTTCAGCCAGGTCAGGGGCGAGTCGTGGCAGTAGGCGTTGTTGTTGCCGCGCTGGGAGCGCCCGAACTCGTCGCCGGCGGTGATCATGGGCACGCCGGCCGACAGCAGGAGCGTCCCGATCAGGTTGCGCATCGCCTTCCGGCGCGTCGCGAGGATGGCCTCGTCGTCGGTCGGTCCCTCCGCACCGTGGTTGAAGGACCGGTTGGTGTCGGCGCCGTCGCGGTTCTGCTCGCCGTTGCCGAGATTGTGCTTGACGTCGTACGAGACGAGATCGCGGAGGGTGAATCCGTCGTGGGCGGTCACGAAGTTCACGCTCGCCAGCGGCCCGCGCTCCGCGCTGAAGGTGTTGGACGATCCCGCCAGCCGCGTCGCGAACCCTCCCACGCCGACCGGCGAGATCGCGGCCCGGCGCGCGTAGTCGACGTCGCTGAGCCAGAAGTTGCGCACCCGGTCGCGGTAGCGGTCGTTCCACTCCGACCAGCCGGCGCCGAAGTTGCCGGTCTGCCAGCCGCCCATGCCCACGTCCCAGGGCTCGGCGATCTTCTTCAGGCCCGCCAGGGCGGGGTCTTCCACGATCGCGCGCAGCAGCGGATGCCGAGGATCGAACGTGTTCTGTGCGTCGCGCCCCAGCGTGACCGCGAGGTCGAAGCGGAACCCGTCGATCTGCACTTCTTGCGCCCAGTACCGCAACGAGTCCAGGACGAGGCGGGCGGCGGCATCCGTCGCGGTGTTCACCGCGTTGCCGCAGCCGGTGACGTCGATGTAGGCGCCGTCCTCCTGCTGGCGGTAGTAGCCGCGGTTGTCGATGCCGCGCAGACTCGAGCGCGGTCCGCCGAGCCCCAGTTCGGAGGTGTGGTTGTAGACGACGTCGAGGATCACCTCGATGCCCGCGGCGTGCAGATCGCGCACCATCGTCTTCACCTCGCGGAGCACGGCGTCCGGGCCGGCGGCGATCGCCTCCGCCGTCGCGTACGCGGCGTGGGGGGTGAAGAAGTTGAGCGTGTTGTAGCCCCAGTAGTTCGTCAGCCCCTGGTTGAGCAGGCGCGGCTCGGTCTCGAAGGCGTGGATCGGCAGCAGCTCGACGGCGGTCACGCCGAGCGCGGTCAGGTGGGCGATCATCGCGGGGTGACCGAGACCGGCGTACGTGCCGTGCAGCGCCGGCGGGATGTCCGGATGCCGCTTGGTGAGGCCCTTCACGTGGGCCTCGTAGATCACGGTCCGATCCAGCGGGACCGCGGGTCGCCCGACGCCCTGCCAGTCGAAGTCCCGGTCGACGACGGCCGAACGCCACTGGCCGATGCGGACCGGGACGAGCCCCCGCGCGTACGGATCGATCAGCAGGCTCTCCGGGTTGAACGTCTGGCCGGGGCCGGCGGGCCCGCTCACGCGCAGCGCGTAGCAGGCCCCGACGCGCAGTTCCGGTGTCGTGACCTCCCACACGTCGCCGGCCGTCGGCGCGAGGGGCAGGCTCGCAGTGATCCAGTCGAGGTCCTCGCCGTCGAACAGGACGAGCTCGATCGCGGTCGCGTCCTCCGCCCAGACGCGGAGGGTTCCGCCGTCCGGGCCGAGCGTCACCCCCAGGCGGTCGTACGGCGCACCGAGGAAGGCGGCGGGGGGTGCGGTCTCGGACGGCTTCGGGCTGGCCATGCGCTCTAGAGTAGTGACGCGGTGAGACCGCGTCGTCACGAGTGCGGGAGCGTCATGTCGATCTACTTCGACCATGCGGCGTCGGCGCCGCTGCGCGATTCGGCGCGCGACGCGTGGATCTCGGCATCCGCTCTCGTCGGCAATGCCTCGTCGGTCCACGGTGCCGGTCAGGCGGCCCGTCGGCTGCTGGAGGGGTCACGCGAGAGGATCGCGGCGGTGCTCGACTGCGACCCGATCGAGGTCGTGCTGACCTCGGGCGGCACCGAATCGGTGAACCTCGCGCTCAAGGGACTCTGGTGGGCGCGGCCGGCCGATACGGGGGCGATCGTCCTGCCCGACGGCGAGCACCACGCGACGCTGGACGCGGTCGGCTGGCTGCGATCGCAGGGGGCCGCGGTGCGCCCCGTCGGCCTCGACGACGTCGGCCGCATCCGGCAGGAGCACTTCCGCGACGCCCTGACGGCGCCCGAGCCCGCCGCCGTCGCCACCGCGCTCGTCGCGAACAACGAGGTCGGCACCGTCCAGGATGCCGCCGCCCTCGCCGGTGCCGCCGCCGCCGCGGGCGTCGCCCTGCACCTCGACGCGGTCGGCGCCCTGGGCCACGTACCGGTGTCGTTCTCGGCGTGGCGGGCCGACGCGTCCGGTGCCGGCGGCCTGGTCGCCCTCAGCATCTCGGGACACAAGGTGGGCGCGCCCGTCGGCACGGGAGCGCTGGTCGTCTCCCGCCACGCCCGGCTCTCGCCGCTCGTGCACGGCGGCGGCCAGCAGCGCGGTCTGCGCTCCGGCACGCCGGACGTCGCCGGAGCATCCGCGCTGGCGGTCGCGCTGGAGGAGGCGGAGTCGGAACGCGTCGAGGAGACCGCCCGGCTGCGCCGGCTCGGCGACCGTCTGGTCGCCGGCATCCGCGCGGCCGTGCCGGAGGCGGAGCTCCTGGGCGACGCCGACCACCGCATCGCGGGGAACGTGCACGTGCACCTGCCGGGCGCGGCGGGGGAGTCGATGCTGTTCCTGCTCGATCAGGCCGGCATCTCGGTCTCGACCGGCTCGGCCTGCCAGGCCGGCGTCGCAGAGCCGTCGCACGTCGTCCTCGCCCTCGGTCGCGACGAGCGGGTCGCGCGTTCCGTGCTGCGGCTCACCCTGGGGCGCACGTCCACGGAGGCGGACGTCGATGCCCTCCTCTCCGCCCTCCCCGGGGCCTATGCCCGGGCGACGGGAGCGGGACGCCTGCGCAGCGCCGGTGCCGCCGTCCCGGGGCGCTCGTAGACTGGAAGGATGCGGATCCTTGCGGCGATGAGCGGCGGCGTCGACTCCGCCGTCGCGGCGGCGCGCGCGGTCGATGCGGGACACGACGTCGTCGGCGTGCACCTGGCCCTGTCGCGCGCCGGCGGCACCCTGCGCACGGGCAGCCGCGGGTGCTGCACGATCGAGGACGCGATGGATGCCCGCCGCGCGGCCGACCTCCTCGGCATCCCGTTCTACGTCTGGGACTTCTCCGAACGCTTCCGCGACGACGTGATCGACGACTTCGTCGCCGAGTACCGCGCGGGCCGCACCCCCAACCCCTGCATGCGCTGCAACGAGAAGATCAAGTTCGCCGCGCTGCTCGAGCGGGCGCTGGAACTCGGGTTCGACGCCGTCTGCACCGGGCACTACGCCACCCTCGTCGACGGGCCCGACGGACGCGAGCTGCACCGCGCGAGCGACGAGGCGAAGGACCAGTCCTACGTCCTCGGCGTGCTGACGGCCGAGCAGCTGGCGCACACCTACTTCCCGCTCGGGTCGACGCCGTCGAAGGCGGTCGTGCGGGCGGAGGCGGCGGCACGCGGACTGACGGTCGCGCAGAAGCCCGACAGCCACGACATCTGCTTCATCCCCGACGGCGACACCCGCGGGTGGCTCGCCGAGCGGGTGGGGACCGCTCAGGGCGACATCGTCGATCGCACCGGCGCCGTCGTCGGCAGCCACGAGGGCGCCCACGCCTACACCGTCGGCCAGCGGCGCGGTCTGCAGCTGGGCACGCCCGCCGCGGACGGCAAGCCGCGGTTCGTACTGGAGGTCCGTCCGGTCAGCAACACCGTCGTCGTCGGCCCGAAGGAGGCGCTGGCGACCGCGGAGATCTCGGGCGAGCGCGTCACCTGGACGGGACGCGCGCCGGCATCCACGACGTTCGCGTGCCACGTGCAGATCCGCGCCCACGCCGAGCCCGTGGCCGCCCGCGCCGTGATCGAGGGCGGGATGCTGGCGGTGACGCCCGAGGTGCCGTTCGACGGCGTCGCGCCAGGCCAGACCGCGGTGCTCTACGACGGCACCCGCGTGATCGGGCAGTTCACGATCGACCGCACCGTCTCCGCCGTCCCCGTCTAGCGCTCTCTCGCGGCATCCCGTCGCGATTCGGTCGCTTCGCGCGCCCGATCGTGCGCCGGGGCGGGGTTCGGGCGCTCGAGGCGTCCGAAAGTCGCCTCGAGCGCCGGCGCCCCCGCGGTCCGGGGGATGTCGGAGGTGCCGCCTACACTGGCGGGGTGACGGACCACGCAGCACCCCTTCCGGCGAGTCTCGATGATGCGCATCGCGAGGCGCAGCGCCTCACCGACCTGATCGTCGGAGCGCGGGATGCCTACTACGGCCGCGACGCGGAGATCGTCGACGACGCGACGTACGACGGGTGGATGCAGCGACTGGAGGCCGTCGAGCGCGCGTTCCCCGAGGTGCAGGGTCAGGACTCGCCGACGCTGTCGGTCGGGGCGGCGGAGAGCACCATGTTCGCGCCCGTGGAGCATGCCGAGCGGATGCTGAGCCTCGACAACGTCTTCAGCACCGAGGAGCTGCGCGAGTGGTGCGCCAAGACGCAGGCCGCGGCCGGGCGCCCCGTGCGCTGGCTGCTGGAGCTGAAGATCGACGGTCTCGCCATCAATCTGCGGTACGAGCACGGCGTGCTCGTGTCGGCGGCGACCCGCGGCGACGGTCGGGTCGGCGAAGACGTCACCGTCAATGCGCTCCAGGTCGCGGGCATCCCGGCTCGTTTGGAGGGGACGGGCCACCCGCCCCTCGTCGAGGTCCGCGGCGAGGTGTACATCCCCGTCGCGGCGTTCGACGAGCTCAACGCCCTGCAGGCGCGTCTGCGTGAGCGGGTCATCGAGGAGGGCCGCGAGCGCGGCGGCGACGAGGAGAAGCTCACCCGCAGCGCAGCCCGTCGCTTCCCGGCCTTCGCGAACCCCCGCAACGCGGCCAGCGGCGGACTGCGTCAGCAGCTCGACAAGAAGAACGGCATGGAGCGGGAGGCGGGGCATGCGCGACTGAGCTCGCTCCGGCTCTTCGTCCACGGCATCGGCGCCTGGCCCGCCCCGCCGGTCGCATCCCAGAGCGAGGTCTACGCGCTGCTGTCGGCCTGGGGGCTGCCGACCAGCCCGTACTTCCGGACCGCCGACGACATCGACGGCGTCGTGGACTTCGTCGCGCACTACGGCGAGCATCGCCACGACGTCGAGCACGAGATCGACGGCGTCGTCGTCAAGATCGACGAACTGGCGCTGCACGACGAGCTCGGAGCGACCAGCCGGGCCCCGCGCTGGGCCATCGCCTACAAGTACCCTCCCGAGCAGGTCAACACGAAGCTCCTCGACATCGTGGTGTCGGTGGGCCGCACCGGTCGCGCGACACCGTTCGCCGTCATGGCGCCCGCGCGCGTCGCCGGCTCCGTCGTCCGTCAGGCCACCCTGCACAACCAGGAGGTCGTCGTCGCGAAAGGCGTCCTGATCGGCGACACCGTCGTCCTGCGCAAAGCCGGCGACGTCATCCCGGAGGTGCTCGGCCCCGTCGTCGAGCTCCGCGACGGCAGCGAGCGCGCCTTCGTGATGCCGACGCAGTGCCCCGAGTGCGGAGCGACGCTGGCCCCGGCGAAAGAGGGCGACATCGACCTGCGCTGCCCGAACACCCGCACCTGTCCCGCGCAGGTGCGCGGGCGCGTCGAGCACATCGGCTCGCGCGGCGCGCTGGACATCGAGGCGCTCGGCGAGGTGACCGCGGCCGCGCTCACGCAGCCGTCGGTGCCGGCCGAACCGCCCCTCGCCACCGAGGCCGGCCTGTTCGAGCTGACCCTCGCCCAGCTCGTGCCGATCGAGGTCGTGGTGCGCGACAGCGAGACCGGCGAGCCGAAGCTCGACGACGAGACGGGCGCGCCCGTGACGCGGTCCCCGTTCCGACGCCAGCCGTCCGCGGCGGAGAAGAAGCAGGGCCTCACCGGACCGCAGCCCTCCGCCCAGGCGCTGACGTTGCTGGAAGAGCTGGAGAAGGCCAAGACGAAGGACCTGTGGCGCTTCCTCGTGGCCCTCAGCATCCGCCATGTCGGACCCGTCGCGGCGCGCGCGCTGGCGCAGTGGTTCGGGTCGCTCGCGGCCATCCGCACGGCGTCGCGCGATGACCTCGCGGCGGTCGACGGCGTCGGCGGCATCATCGCGGACTCCCTCATCGAATGGTTCGCGGTCGACTGGCACCGCGAGATCGTCGACCGCTGGCAGGCCGCCGGAGCGCGGCTCGAGATCCCCGGGCACCCCGGACCGGGTGCGGCGGCCGCCGCAGGCGGCGTGCTCGACGGTCTCACCGTCGTCGCTACCGGCTCCCTCGAGGGCTACACGCGCGAGGGCGCTCAGGAGGCGATCATCGCGGCGGGCGGCAAGGCCGCGTCATCCGTGTCGAAGAAGACGGACTTCGTCGCGGCGGGCCCCGGCGCCGGCTCCAAGCTCGGCAAGGCCGAGGAGCTCGGCGTGCGGATCATCGACGCCGCGCAGTTCCGCATCCTCGTCGAACAGGGCCCGGCCGCGCTGGACGCCCTCGACCCGGATGCCGGGTGACGACGCTCAGTCCTCCGCGGGCTGGGTGAGGGCCAGCAGCGACTCCCGTACCTGGCGTCGCAGGACCTTGCCGATCAGCGAGGTGGGAAGCTCGTCGACGACGAAGAGGCGACGCGGGACCTTGTAGGGCGTGAGGATGCCGCGCACGAACGTGCGGATCGCCTCCGTGTCGGCATCCGTCGCGGCGGGATCCAGGACGACCGCGGCGACGACCTCCTCGCCGGAGTGCGCGCTGGGCAGCCCCACGACGGCGGCATCGACCACCTGCGGATGCTGGCGGAGGGCGTTCTCGACCTCGGTCGGCGCGACGTTGAAGCCGCCCGTGATGATCAGCTCCTTGATCCGGTCGACGATGCGCACGAAGCCGTCCTCGTCGATCTGGACGATGTCGCCGGTGCGGAACCAGCCGTCCACGAACACGGCCTCCGTCGCCTCCGGCTTGCCGTAGTAGCCCTGGAAGACCTGGGGGCCGCGGACGAGCAGCTCTCCGCGCTCACCCGCGGGGACGTCCCGCGTCGGCTCGTCGGGATCGACCACGCGGCACTCGGTGCCCGGAAGCGGGAGTCCGACGGTGCCCGCCTTGCGGTTGGCCGCGACGGGGTTCGCCATCAGCACCGGCGAGCACTCCGACAGTCCGTAGCCTTCGACGAGGTAGCCGCCGGTCGCCTCCTCGAAGGGCACGACGAGGTCATGGGGAAGCGCCATCGCGCCCGAGATCGCGACCTCGGTGCCCGCCAGGGAGATGCCCTCCGCCCGCGCCGCCGTGAGCAGGCGGTCCGCGATGGGGGGAACCAGCGGGAGGAAGGTCGCCGGGTGCTTCTTGGTGACCGCCAGGACCATCGCCGGCTCGAAGCGGGGGAACAGCACGAGGCGGGCCCCCATCGACATCGCGAAGGTGAGGCAGAGCGTGAGGCCGTAGGCGTGGAACATCGGCAGCACGGCGTAGACGACGCATCCGTTGCCGCGCGTGATCTGCGGCACCCAGGCCTGGGCCTGGCGCGCGTTGGAGAGCAGGTTGCGGTGCGTGAGGACCGCGCCCTTGGGGGTGCCGGTCGTACCGCTCGTGTACTGGATGATCGCGACGTCGTCGGTGGCGGGCTTCGGGAAGGATGCCGGCAGGGGCGCCGAGCGCGTCAGCTGCTCCCACGGCGTGGCTCCCGTGGTGCGCACCGTGAGCGCGGCCCTCGACTGGCGAGCCTTGGCCACCGGAAGATGCAGGGCGAGGCGGAGCGAGACGGGCATGGCGGTCGTGATGTCGACGCTGATGAGGGTGGACACCGCGAGGTCGGCGGGGAACTCCTGCACGGTCTTGACGACCTTGCTCCAGACGATCGCCGTCGTGGCCCCGTGGTCTTCGAACTGCTTGCGCAGCTCACGCGGGGTGTACAGCGGGTTGTGCTCGACGGCGATGGCGCCCAGTCGCAGGATCGCGTAGAACGCGATGATGTGCTGCGGGCAGTTCGGCAGCACGATGGCGACGGTGTCACCCTTGCCGACGCCGCGTTCGCGCAGCCCCGCGGCGACGCGGTCGACGGCGTCGACGAGCTCGCGGTAGGAGGTGGTGCGTCCGAAGAACTGCAGCGCGGGTGCGTCGGGGTAGTCGCGCGCCGAGGCCTCGACGATGTCGAGCAGCGTGCCCGAGACCGGCTCGAGATCGTCGGGCACCCCCGCGGCGTAGCTCGCGATCCAGGGGCGGGGCGGGTCGAAGGAGGTCGCACTGCTCACGCCGGTCAGCCTAGCGGCCGTGAGAACCCGGTCGAAGGGGGTGAAGAGGGGCCGACTAGAATCGAAGGGTGTCTGAAATCACCCCTGAACTCGTTCGCCATCTCGGCGTTCTGGCCCGGATTCAGCTCGACGAGCATGAGGTGGAGCGCCTGACGGGCCAGCTCTCCGTCATCGTCGACAACATCGCCAAGGTCTCCGAAGTGGCCACCCCCGATGTGCCCGCGACCAGCCACCCGATCCCGCTCGAGAACGTGTTCCGCGCCGACGTGGTCGGAGAGATGCTCACGGTCGACCAGGTCTTGCAGAATGCGCCGGATGCCGCCGACGGGCGCTTCCGGGTGACGGCGATCCTGGGGGAGGAGCAGTGAGCGACCTGACGCGTCTGACCGCCGCGGATCTCGCGTCGCGGCTCGCCGCCGGCGAGGTGTCGAGCGTGGAGGCCACGCGCGCCCACCTCGACCGCATCGCCGCCGTCGACGGCGACGTGCACGCGTTCCTGCACGTGAGCGACCACGCGCTCGACGTCGCCGCCGACATCGACCGTCGCCGGGCGGCGGGGGAGACGCTCGGCGAGCTGGCCGGGGTGCCGTTGGCCATCAAGGACGTGCTCGTCACGACGGACATGCCCTCCACCAGCGGGTCCAAGATCCTCGAGGGCTTCCTGTCGCCGTACGACGCGACCGTGGTCGCCCGTTCGCGTGCCGCCGGGCTGGTTCCGCTCGGCAAGACGAACATGGACGAGTTCGCCATGGGCTCCTCCACCGAGCACTCGGCGTACGGCCCGACCCACAACCCGTGGGACCTCGAGCGCATCCCGGGCGGATCGGGCGGTGGCTCCGCCGCCGCCGTGGCGGCGTTCGAAGCGCCGATCGCGCTCGGGTCCGACACCGGCGGCTCGATCCGCCAGCCCGCGCACGTCACCGGAACGGTCGGGATGAAGCCGACGTACGGCGGCGTCAGCCGGTTCGGTGCGATCGCGCTCGCCTCGTCCCTCGACCAGGTGGGCCCCGTGTCGCGTACGGTGCTCGACTCCGCACTGCTGCACGACGTCATCGGCGGCCACGACCCGCATGACGCGACGTCGCTCACCGACAGCTGGCCGTCCTTCGCCGCCGCGGCGCGCGAGGGCGCGTCCGGCGCCGGGCTCCGGGGCCTCAAGATCGGTGTCATCCGCGAACTGCCCGACAGCGGCTTCCAGGCCGGTGTGTCGGCGTCGTTCCGCAGCGCGCTCGCCCTCCTCGAAGGGCAGGGTGCGGAGATCGTGGAGATCAGCGCGCCCCACTTCGAGTACGGCGTGGCGGCGTATTACCTCATCCTGCCGGCGGAGGCGTCGAGCAACCTCGCGAAGTTCGACTCCGTGCGCTTCGGCCTCCGCGTGGACGTGCCCGGCGGTACCGTCGAGGACGTCATGGCGGCGACCCGTGACGCCGGGTTCGGCGACGAGGTCAAGCGCCGCATCATCCTCGGCACCTACGCCCTCTCGGCGGGTTACTACGACGCCTACTACGGCAGTGCGCAGAAGGTCCGCACGCTGATCCAACGCGACTTCGACGCGGCGTTCGCGCAGGTCGACGTGATCGCGACGCCGTCGGCTCCGACGACCGCGTTCAAGCTCGGCGAGAAGATCGACGACCCGTTGCAGATGTACCTCAACGACGTCACCACGATCCCGGTCAACCTGGCCGGTGTCCCGGGCATCTCCATCCCGTCGGGTCTGGCGGAGGAGGACGGGCTGCCCGTCGGCATCCAGTTCATCGCGCCGGCACGCGAGGACGCCCGGCTGTACCGTGTGGGCGCTGCCGCCGAGGCGCTGCTCGTCGATTCGTGGGGCGGCCCGCTGCTGGACCGCGCGCCGCTGCTGGGAGGAAACCGCTGATGGCCAAGGCCGCACTCATGGACTTCGACGAGGCCCTGACGCTGTACGAGCCGGTGCTCGGCTTCGAGGTGCACGTCGAGCTGAACACCGAGACCAAGATGTTCTCTCCGGCGGGAAACCCCGCTCACGCGTCGAACCACGACGCCGCCCCGAACACGCTCGTCGCACCCGTCGACATGGGCCTGCCCGGATCGCTCCCGGTCGTCAACGAGACGGCCGTGCGGTTCTCGATCAGCCTGGGTCTCGCGCTCGGCTGCCAGATCGCGCCGTCGAGCCGCTTCGCGCGCAAGAACTACTTCTACCCCGACCTGGGCAAGAACTATCAGATCTCGCAGTACGACGAGCCGATCGCCTTCGAGGGGCAGGTCGAGGTCGAGCTCACCGACGGCACCGTCTTCGAGGTGCCCATCGAACGCGCCCACATGGAGGAGGATGCCGGCAAGCTCACGCACGTCGGAGGCTCCACGGGGCGCATCCAGGGAGCCGAGTACTCGCTCGTGGACTACAACCGTGCCGGCGTGCCGCTCGTGGAGATCGTCACCAAGCCGATCTTCGGCGCCGAGCACCGCGCACCGGAGCTCGCCGCCGCCTATGTGCGGGCGATCCGCGACATCGTGCTGTCGCTCGGCATCTCCGAAGCGCGCATGGAACGCGGCAACCTGCGCTGCGACGCGAACGTCTCCCTGCGCCCGCGCGGCCAGGAGAAGCTCGGCACCCGCACGGAGACGAAGAACGTCAACTCCATGCGCTCCGTCGAGCGCGCGGTCCGCTACGAGATCCAGCGCCAGGCCGCGATCCTGGCCGCGGGTGGCAGCATCACGCAGGAGACGCGTCACTGGCACGAGGACACCGGTACCACCTCCCCGGGGCGGCCGAAGTCGGATGCCGACGACTACCGCTACTTCCCGGAGCCCGACCTGCTGCCGGTGGCGCCGTCCACGGAGCTCATCGAGTCGCTGCGCGCCGACCTCCCGGAGCCGCCCGCCGCACGCCGCCGCCGGCTGAAGGCGGACTGGGGCTTCGCCGACATCGACTTCCAGGGGATCGTGAATGCGGGGCTCCTCACCGAGGTCGACGCGACCGTCGCCGCCGGTGCGTCTCCCGCCGCGGCGCGGAAGTGGTGGATGAGCGAGATCTCGCGCCTCGCGAACGCGTCGGGCGTCGAGCCGTCCTCGCTCGTCGAGCCGGCCTCGGTCGCCGCGCTGCAGCAGCTCGTGGACGCCGGGACCCTCACCGACAAGCTCGCCCGCCAGGTGCTCGAGGGCGTCATCGCCGGGGAGGGGACCCCGCAGGAGGTCGTCGACGCCCGCGGCCTCGCCGTCGTCTCCGACGACGGCGCGCTGATCGCCGCGATCGATGAGGCGCTCACGGCGCAGCCCGATGTGCTCGAGAAGATCCGCGACGGCAAGGTCCAGGCCGCCGGCGCCGTCATCGGCGCCGTCATGAAGGCGATGAAGGGTCAGGCGGACGCTGCCCGCGTCCGCGAGCTCGTACTCGAGCGCGCCGCGAAGTAGCCCGGCCATCCTCGTGTCGGTGACGCCGCCGTGTCGGCGGTGTCACCGACAATGGACTCATGGGACGTGGCGACGGATCGGGACGGATCGTCTCCGCCGACGGCGCGGATGACACCGGCACCCGCATCCTCCACGTCGACATGGATGCCTTCTACGCCTCCGTCGAGGTGCTCGACGATCCGTCGCTCGCGGGAAAGCCGCTGATCGTCGGCGGAATGGAGGGGCGAGGCGTGGTGTCCAGCGCCTCCTACGAGGCACGACGGTTCGGCGTGCGCTCGGCGATGGGGGTCGCCCAGGCATTGCGTCTGTGTCCGCAGGCGGTCGTCGTCCCGCCGCACTTCGAGAGGTACGCCGCCCTGTCGCGCCAGGTGATGTCGATCTTCCACGACATCACGCCGCTGGTCGAGCCGCTGTCCATCGACGAGGCGTTCCTCGACGTGTCGGGCGCCCGGCGGCTCTGGGGCTCGCCCGGCGAGATCGCACGGATGCTGAGGGCGCGGGTGCGCAGCGAGACCGGTCTCGTGTGCAGCGTGGGGGTCGCGGCCACCAAGCATGTCGCGAAGATCGCCTCCACGCGTTCCAAACCCGACGGCCTGCTGATCGTCAGCGAGCCGGACACGGCCGCCTTCCTCGCCGGACTCCCCGTGTCCGCGCTGTGGGGCGTCGGCCCGAAGGCCGCGGAAGCCCTGGAGAGCCGGGGCCTGCGCACGGTGTCCGACATCCTCGCGGCGCCGCGCGGCGTGCTCGATCGCGCCCTGGGCGCTGCCGGCGGCGAGCGGATCTGGCAGCTGGCTCACGGCATCGATCCCCGCGCCGTCGAGACCCAGCGTGTCGAGAAGAGCATCGGCCACGAGGAGACGTTCCTGCACGATGTGGCCGACTCCGCCGTCCTGCGCAGCGAACTGCGGCGCCTGTCCGACCGCGTCGCCTCCCGGCTTCGCGCCGGCGGATGGCGAGCGGGCACCGTCGCGCTGAAGCTGCGCTACGCCGATTTCACGACGCTCTCGCGCTCACAGACGCTCACGGAGCCGTCGGACGTCGGCCAGCGCATCGGCGACGTCGCGATCGCCCTCTTCGACGCGGTCGAGCTGGCGCAGCCCGTGCGGCTGATCGGCGTGCGCGCCGAGAAGCTCCGCGGCGGCGACGGCGGCGCGCTGCCCCTGTGGGACGACGACGCGGAGTGGCGCCGCGTCGACGCAGCGCTCGACGATGCGCGCCAGCGCTTCGGCGGGGGAGCCGTCACCCGTGCCAGCGTGCTCGGCCCGCGCCGCGACGTGAATGCGCTGCCGACGAATCCGCGACTGCCTCGCACCGACTGACGTTCCGGGCTACGGTGGAGCCATGCCCAATCTCGCACTCGAACTCGGCAAGCAGTCCGCAGCGCTCGGCGTGAACAGCGTCTACGGCGAACAGCAGGACGTCGACGGCATCCGGCTCATCCCGGTCGCTCTGTCGTGGTCGGGCTTCGGCGCCGGCGAGGACGAGAGCGGGAACAACGGCGGGGGAGGCGGAGGTTTCGCCGTTCCTCTCGGCGCCTACATCCGCAAGGGCGACGACCTCCGTTTCGAGCCGAACCTGGTGTCGTTGGTGGCCGTGGCGATCCCCTTCGTGTGGGTCGCGGGGCGGACGCTCAGCCGCATCATCCGTGCACTCAAGCGCTGAGCACGCGCACAGCGACGAGGTCGACGCCGCCCTCGACGACGCGGTGACTCTCGTCGAACGGGCCGTGGTCGCGCTGCCTCCGGGCGTCCTTCCCATCGTGCTGATCGACGGGCGCTCCGGC
Organism: Microbacterium sp. MPR-TSA4; assembly: GCF_058792815.1. Classification (NCBI taxonomy): domain Bacteria; kingdom Bacillati; phylum Actinomycetota; class Actinomycetes; order Micrococcales; family Microbacteriaceae; genus Microbacterium; species Microbacterium sp. MPR-TSA4. The sequence continues at coordinate 106,731 of NZ_JBXAFF010000002.1, read as the reverse complement.
GCGGGGAAGTCGACGGTCGCCGCGCGCGTGCGCGCCCGCTGGGCGGGCCCGGTCACGATGATCGGGCTCGACGAGCTCTACCCGGGGTGGGACGGGCTGGCGGAGGGCGCCGAGATCGCGCGCACCCGCATCCTGGAACCCCTCGCCTCCGGGCGCGCCGCGCACTGGAACCGCTGGGACTGGGTGCGAGACGCCCCCGGAGACGGCGTCGTGACCCCGGCCTTCGTGCCGCTGATCCTGGAGGGGTCGGGCGTGCTGACCCCCGCCTCCGCACCTCTCGCGCCGGTCCGGCTCTGGCTGGAGTCGGCGGAACCGGGCCGCCGCGATCGCGCGCTCGCTCGCGACGGCGACACCTATCGGCCGCACTGGCAGCGGTGGGCCCGCCAGGAGGACGCCCATCTGAGCGCGCACCATCCGCGCGACCTGGCCACCATCCGCGTCGACGTGCCGTAGCGGCCGGCAGCGCCGTCAGTCCTCCAGCGCCTGCAGCAGACCTTCGAGACGGAAACCCAGCCAGTTGTAGACCCCGAAACGGGGGTCGTCGTCGTCCTGATCGTCATCCGCGACGATCCCCAGGCGCGTCGCCATGACCAGGCGCACCGCGGTGAGCGTGCGCAGCCAGGCGGTGACGGCGGCGGCATCCAGCTCGACGACGAACGAGGTCTCCGCCTCGACGCGATCGAGGTCGGCGGCGCGCAGGACGGTTCCCTCGCGCTGCAGCGAGGTCAGCACCGTCTGCGCGTCGTCGCGGCGGCGGTCGAGCAGGTCGTCCTGCGTGAAGCGACGGAACTCCGCGGCCGCCTGCGGGTCGTCGCGGTACGCATCCGGCACGAGCCGCGCGATCGCCGGATCGTCCGCGTCGTCGAGCGCATCGGCCAGGAGCTGGGCGAACTGCGCGATCAGGTCGGTGAGGTGGGCGGCCTCGAGCGCCGAGAGCTCCATCCGCACCGCCGTCGTCACGAGTCGGCCTGTCGGACGGTGGCCCACAGGCCGAAGTCGTGCATGGCCTGCACGTGGAGCTCCATCTGCTCGCGGGCGCCTTCCGCCACGACCGCGTGCCCCTCGTGGTGGACGAGGAGCATCAGCTGCTCCGCACGCTCCCGGGAGTAGCCGAAGTAGGTTCGAAAGACGTGGACGACGTAGCTCATCAAGTTCACCGGGTCGTTCCACACGACCGCCTGCCACGGCCCCGCGGTCTCCGAGCGGATGTCGAGGCGGAGGTCCTCCAGAGGGATCGTCACGCCCACCCCAGCTCGTGCAGGCGGGCGTCGTCGATGCCGTAGAAGTGCGCGATCTCGTGGACGAGGGTCGTGTGCACCTCGTCGCGCAACTCTTCGATGCTCTCGCAGGCGTGCAGATGGGGCTCCCGGTAGACGATGATGCGGTCCGGGAGCTCGCCGGAGCCGTAGCGGTCGCGCTCGGTCAGGGCGAGGCCGTCATAGAGCCCGAGAAGGTCCAGCGAGTCGTCCTCCGGGCGATCCTCCACGACGAAGACCACGTTGTCGAGACCGACCAGCATGTCATCCGGCAACAGGTCGATCTCGTCGGACACGAGCTCGACGAAGCCGTCGGCATCCAGATCGATCATGAGGGACTCCCGACAGGGAAGTGAGTGGGGTGGCTAACGGGGCTTGAACCCGCGACCCCCGCGACCACAACGCGGTGCTCTACCAACTGAGCTATAGCCACCATGTGCCTGCTTCCAGGCAACCAGACGATTCTATTACACACCTGGCGCGAATGACGACACGGCGGCCGCAGCAGCCTCTCTGGCCTGATCGCTCGTCGGTCCCGGCTCGGGCACGAAGACCGCCTGACGGTAGTAGGCGAGCTCGCGGATCGACTCCTGGATGTCGGCCAGCGCCCGATGCCCGCCGTCCTTCGCCGGCGCGTTGAAGTACGCGCGCGGGTACCAGCGCCGAGAGAGCTCCTTGATGCTGGACACGTCGACGCTGCGATAGTGCAGCCACCGGTCCACGCGCGGCATGTACTTGGCCAGGAACATCCGATCGGTGCCGATGGTGTTCCCCGCCAGCGGGGCCTTGCCCTCGGGGGCGAACCGCTGGATGTACTCCAGGGCCTCGAACTCGGCCTCCGCCAGGCTCACGCCGTGGGGGATCTCCGCCAGCAGACCGGACGTCTCGTGCATCCGCGTGACGAAGTCGTTCATGTTCTCGAGCGCGGAGGCGTCGGGCCGGATGACGATCTGGAAGCCGGGATCGAGCGCGTTCAGCTCGAAGTCGGTGACGATGATCGCGATCTCGACCAGCTCGTCGACCTCCAGATCGAGCCCGGTCATCTCGCAGTCGATCCAGACGAGGCGGTCGTTCTCCGCGGCATTCACCATGCGTTCATCCTACTGAGCGCCGCCGACGTCGCGCCGCGTCGCGCCCGGCGCAGAGGCGCGACGCGACGCTGCGAAGACGTCCCTCCAGGAGGATTCGAACCCCCGACCTGGCGGGTAGAAACCGCTCGCTCTATCCACTGAGCTATGGAGGGGTGGGACGACATCTCCACCGTACCGGGTGCGCCGCGCTTCGCGCGCGAGCCGTGCGAGAGACGGCCGCCGCCCTCTCGCGCGGACGCGCCCGGGGGCGTAGCGTCGGATCCGACGAGAGGAGTCAGCATGAGCACCACATCGTCCACGCTCTGGGTCGCGTACGGCGCCGAAGGCAACGTCGTCGGCACGGTCCGCAAGTCGCCGGAGGGCTACACCTCCACGATCGCGGGGGCCTCCGCCAGTATCGGCACGTACCCCACCATGGACATCGCCAAGAACGCGCTGCACGGCCATCTTCCCCACGGATCCGACTGGCCGCGGTTCCGCGAGCACTGACACCCGCGCGACGCCTCGCTCACCGCGACGGCTCGGCCACGATCGCTCCCGTCCGGCGTCCCGCGGCCGCCCTGCCGTGCGCGCTGCGCGCGTCGGGGTCCAGCAGCGGGAGCGCCACGTGGACGAGCGGTCCGATGCCCGCCGCGAACAGCAGCGTGCCCAGTCCCACCGTGCCTCCGAGGAGCCAGCCCGCCAGCAGCACGGAGGCCTCGACGAGGAGGCGACAGGCCCAGATCGGCCAGCCGAGGCGCGTGTGCATCCCCGTCATCAGCCCGTCGCGTGGACCGGCGCCGAAGTGGGCGCCGATGTAGATGCCGGATGCCACCGCGACCAGGACCATGCCGAGGACGAACACGGCCAGCTGCGCTCCGAAGCCCGAGACCGCGGGAACGGTGCTGACCGTCACCTGCATGCTCGTCCCGACGATCAGGATGTTCGCGACGGTCCCGATACCCGGCTTCTGTCGCAGGGGGATCCACAGCAGCAGGACCAGCAGTCCGACGATGTTCGTGATCCAGCCGATGCCGACCCCGGTCTGCACCGACAGTCCCTGGGCGAACACGGTCCACGGGTCCAGCCCGATGCCGGCGCGAACCATGACGCCGCACCCCGCGCCGTACAGGGCGAGGCCGACGAGGAGACGGATGACGCGAATCGACATGACGACATCCAATCGCAGTATTGGACCTCTCAGACCAGTCCAATCGCGATACGGTGGACGTCATGGACTCCAGGATCACGGCGCGCGCCCTCTCCTCCGCACTCGGCGGATGGCGGACGCGTGAGCCCGCGTACGAGGCACTCGCCGACGGTATCCGGCTCCTGTGCCTCGACAACCGCATCGCCGCGCACACGGCGTTGCCGGCGGAGCGCGATCTCGCGGCGACCCTGCGGGTGAGTCGAACGACGGTGGCCGCGGCGTACCGCAGCCTGCGCGACAGCGGCCACATCGAGAGCCTCCGCGGCTCCGGAAGCGTGACCCGCCCGCGCCCCCGACGCGACGTGGGTCGCGTCGCCGCGGACGAGGGGGCGATCGACCTGCAACAGGCCAGTCCGGCGGCATGGCCCGGGCTGGCCGGCGTCATCAGCGAGGCGGCGGCCGATGCGGCCAGCATCGTGTCGCGCGCCGGCTACGACGTGCGCGGCTCCCTCGCGCTGCGGGAGGCGATCGCGGGCCGATACCGCCGCCTCGGCATCCCGACGTCGGCGGAGCAGATCGTCGTCACGACGGGAGCGCAGTCGGCCATCCACCTCCTGGCGACCGTGCTGATCGGTCGCGGAGATCGCGCGCTGATCGAGACCCCCACCTATCCGCATGCCGCGGAAGCCCTTCGTTCGGCCGGAGCGCGGCTCAGCGCCGTGCCCGTGACGACGGCCGGCGGATGGGACCTGGACAGAGCCGCCCAGGTGTTCGCGCGCACGCGGCCCCGGCTGGCGTACCTGATGCCGCGCTTCCAGAACCCGACCGGTCGCTCGATGAGCGCGTCGGAAGAAGCCCTCTTCTCCCGGTCGGCACGCGATGCCGGCACCACCCTGATCGTCGACGAGACCACGGCGGAGCTCGTGATCGACGGCCCGGCGACGCCGCCCGCTTTCGCATCGGAGCGCGTCATCCGCGTCGGATCGGTGGGCAAGTCGGTCTGGGGCGGACTGCGCGTGGGGTGGATCCGAGCCGAGGAGGAGCTCGTGCAGCGCATCGTGGCGGCGCGTCCGCCGCGCGAGCTCGGAACGCCCGAGTTCGAGCAGGTGGTCACGACGCGACTGATCGCACGGATGCCCGAGATCCTCGCGCAGCGGGCCGAGCTCCTACGCGTGGGTCGTGACACCGTCGTCGAGGCGCTCGGCGCCGCACTGCCGACGTGGCACGTGCCTGTCGTCGACGGTGGCGTCGCGCTCTGGGTGGAGCTCGACGCGCCCCTCAGCACCGGTCTGGTGCTGGCTGCTCGTGCCCACGGGGTGTATCTGTCCGCCGGATCGCGCTTCGGCGTGGACGGCCCGCACGATCGGCATCTGCGCATTCCCTTCACCGCCCCTCCCGAAGAGCTCCGGCGCGCCGTCGACGTGCTCGCGCGGGCGTGGCCGACGGTGCGGGCTGCTGCTCCGGTACACGGCGGCGAGTTGGTCGACGCCGTCGTCTGAGTCTCATCGGAGGGGGATCAGGGCCTCAGCGGAGGTAGATCAGGCAGTCGACGGCCTCCCGCGCCGTCCAGAAGGCGCCGAGCGGACGCAGTCGCGCACGCGCCAGGTCGAACCGCTCGGCGTGATAGCGCACGCCGTCGGCGCACTCCTCCCATCGCACATGGCCGATGACGCGTCCGGAGCGATCGAGCACGCGCCAGCGATGCGGGGAGACCGGGTGGAACGAGCAGCCGCGAACGGCCGCGGGGACGGGAGCGAGCGTACGTGTCATCGGAACTCCTGACTCTGTCGTGATCGAACATAGCTTCGACGTCCGACATCGAACGACGCGCGTCGTCCGAGCCTCCTGCACAGGTCGCGGCCCTGCGGAACTCTCCACGGATGGCGCGCGAGACGCCGATCGCGTCGGTGTGCGGAGGGACGCTGTTCGTGCTGCGGCGCCCGGCGGGCACCCGGGTGCCGCAGCGGCCCCGGAGAGTCCGGGGCGATGAGAGGAGTGGGAACCATGAGCGATCGCATCACCGTCGTCGGAAACGTGGCCTCGACCCCGGAACGGCGGGAGCTGCCCGGGGGGATCCCCGCCATCAGCTTCCGCCTCGCGAGCAGCGAGCGACGACACGAGAACGGGCAGTGGGTCGATGCGCACACGAACTGGTACTGGGTCTCGGCCTACCGGCGGCTCGCCGAGCACGCCCTCGCCTCGCTCGAGAAGGGGCAACGCGTCATCGTGACGGGGCGGTTCCGCATCAAGCAGTGGGAGTCGGGAGGAAAGAGCGGCTCGTCGGCCGAGATCGACGCCGACGGGCTCGGCCACGACCTGCTGTTCGGCACGACGACCTTCCACAAGCCGTCCGCGTCGCCCGCGCAGCTACCTGCACCCGCCGCCGACGCGACCGGGTGGTCGGTTCCCGGCGGTGTCGCGCACGACCCGCAGGCGATCGGCGCGGAGCAGCCGGTCGCGGCCGCCGACGCGTCGGGGGAGTCTGCGCAACTCGTCGGTGCGGGCGCGTGGTCGCCGGCGCGCGACGACGAGACACCGTTCTGATCACGACCCGCATCCGCCGGGTGTGACGAGGGCGCGGTCGTGCCGGGGCCGGTGTGGAGTGGGCGTCCAGTGACGCCGCCTAGACTCGAGGCGTGAGAAGAGACGTCCATCGCGCGGCCCCCGGCCTGCTCGCCGTCGGCCTCGCGGTGACGCTGGCTCTCGCCGGATGCGCGCCGTCGCCGACTCCCGCGCCGTCCCCGTCCGTCACCGCGACACCGTCGGCCACGGCCACGCCCACGCCGACGGGACCGGTGCTCGAGCCGGGCGGCACGGCGACGCAGAACCTGCCCTTCTTCAGCTCGATCGTCGACGCCGTCGCCGCCGGCCCCACCGCCCTGCAGGGCCGGGCCTACATCGATGCCCTCGTCGCGGCCGGCTTCGACAAGTCGGCGATGGAGGTCACGCAGGATCTGACGACGGTCGGCAACCAGGCCGACTCCATCCAGTTCTCGGTGCGATGGCAGGGGGAGTGCCTCGTGGGACAGGTCGGCCCCTCCGTCTCCGGCCCGCAGACCCGGGTGCTTCCGGAGGTGCCCGGCGGCACCTGCCTCGTGGGACAGACGCGTCCGATCGACTGGTGACCCGGCCGCCGGCCACGCCCCACGCCGCCGTCAGCCCCTCGGCTGTCGCCGTCCCCGCGCGAGCGGGCCGAGCGCACGACCCCGTCCGCGTAGACTTGGGCCGTTATGGCCGAATACATCTACTCCATGGTCCGTGCCCGCAAAGCGGTGGGCGAGAAGCTGATCCTCGATGACGTCACGATGGCGTTCCTCCCCGGCGCCAAGATCGGCATGGTCGGCCCCAACGGCGCCGGTAAGTCGACGATCCTGAAGATCATGGCGGGCCTCGACGCGCCGTCCAACGGCGAGGCCAAGCTCACCCCCGGCTTCAGCGTCGGCATCCTCATGCAGGAGCCCGAGCTCGACGACACCAAGACCGTGCTCGAGAACATCCAGGACGGCGTGGCGATCAAGGCGAAGCTCGACCGCTTCAACGAGATCTCCGCTCTCATGGCCGATCCCGACGCGGACTTCGATTCGCTGCTGGCCGAGATGGGCGTGCTCCAGGAGGAGATCGACGCCGCGGACGGCTGGGACCTCGACTCGCAGCTCGAGCAGGCGATGGATGCCCTCCGCACCCCGCCCGCCGACGAGCCGGTCACCAAGCTCTCCGGTGGTGAGCGGCGCCGCGTCGCCCTCGCCAAGCTCCTGCTGCAGAAGCCCGACCTGCTCCTGCTGGACGAGCCCACCAACCACCTCGACGCGGAGAGCGTGCTGTGGCTCGAGCAGCACCTCCAGTCGTACAAGGGTGCCGTCATCGCCATCACCCACGACCGGTACTTCCTCGACAACGTCGCGGAGTGGATCGCCGAGGTCGACCGCGGCCGGCTCATCGGCTACGAGGGCAACTACTCCACCTACCTGGAGAAGAAGGCCGAGCGCCTCGACATCCAGGGCAAGAAGGACGCCAAGCTCGCCAAGCGTCTGAAGGACGAGCTCGACTGGGTCCGTTCGTCGGCCAAGGGCCGTCAGACGAAGTCGAAGGCTCGTCTGGCCCGCTACGAAGAGATGGCGGCCGAGGCGGAGCGCACCCGCAAGCTCGACTTCGAGGAGATCCAGATCCCCGCCGGCCCGCGCCTCGGCACCGTCGTGATCGAGGCGAAGAAGCTGCAGAAGGGGTTCGGCGACCGCTCGCTCATCGACGGTCTCAGCTTCAGCCTGCCGCCCAACGGCATCGTGGGTGTCATCGGACCCAACGGCGTCGGAAAGACGACGCTGTTCAAGACGATCGTCGGCCTCGAGCCACTCGACGGCGGCGACCTGAAGATCGGTGAGACGGTCAAGATCAGCTACGTCGACCAGAGCCGCGCCAACATCGACCCGAACAAGACGCTGTGGGAGGTCGTGTCCGACGGGCTCGACATCATCACCGTCGGCAAGACGGAGATCCCTTCGCGGGCCTACGTCTCCAAGTTCGGCTTCAAGGGACCCGACCAGCAGAAGAAGGCGGGTGTGCTCTCGGGCGGTGAGCGCAACCGGCTGAACCTCGCTCTCACGCTGAAGGAGGGCGGCAACCTGCTCCTCCTCGACGAGCCCACGAACGACCTCGACGTCGAGACGCTGAGCTCGCTGGAGAACGCCCTGCTCGAGTTCCCCGGCTGCGCGGTGGTCATCACGCACGACCGGTGGTTCCTCGATCGCATCGCGACACACATCCTCGCCTACGAGGGCACCGACGAGCAGCCGGACAAGTGGTACTGGTTCGAGGGCAACTTCGAGGCGTACGAGGCGAACAAGATCGAGCGCCTCGGCCCGGACGCCGCGAACCCGCACCGCTCCACGCACCGCAAGCTCACCCGTGACTGAGCGCCTCCACGTTCCCATCCATCTGAGATGGGGTGACCTCGACGCGTTCAACCACGTGAACAACGCGACGATGTTGAAGCTGCTCGAAGAGGCGCGCGTGCGGGTGTTCTGGACACCGGTGTTCGGTGACTCGGCGCCCGACACCGCCGTCATCGACGCGGGCGTGGATGCCGGGGTGCTGACGCTCATCGCGCGTCAGGAGATCGAGTACCTCGCGCCGGTCCCGTACCGCCGCGAGCCCGTCGACATCCAGATGTGGTTCGGCAAGCTCGGCGGCTCGAGCATCGAGGTCTGCTACGAGGTGTACAGCCCGCGCAGCGACGGCGACCAGACGCTGTACGCGCGCGCCTCCTCGTCGGTCGTCCTCGTCGACGCACAGACCTTCCGCCCCGTGCGGCTGACCGACACGATGCGCGACGCCTGGAGCCCCTACGTGGGGGAGCCGGTCGCGTTCCGGCGGCACTGACCGCGACGACTGCGGCGCGGGTCAGGTGCGATCCGGTACCCGCACCATGATCTCCTGACCGACCGACGCGACCAGATCGCCGTCGCGGGTGAAGATGCGTCCGGAGGACAGTCCTCTCCCGGCGCGCGCACTGGGGGAGTTCTGCGCGTACAGGAGCCATTCGTCGACCCGTGCCGGGCGGTGCCACCACATCGCGTGGTCCAGGCTGGCGACTTTGAGCCCCGGTTGCGACCACGCGATGCCGTGCGCGCGCAGCACGGACTCCTGGATGGTCAGATCGCTCATGTAAGCCAGGACGGCGCGGTGCAGGGCGGGATCGTCGCCGATGGGCCGCTTCGCGCGCATCCACACGTTCTGCTGCGCGCTGCGCTGCGGGGCCACGGCGTCGTAGATCGCTCCCTCGGCGTGGACGACCTCGATGGGGCTGCTGGCGAGGAGGCGTTGCGACAGCGGATGCCGTCCGGCGGCCGGCCACTGCCGGATCGCCTCCTCGGGCGTGAGGATCCCCGTCGGCATCCCGCTCTGATGATCCAGGCCCGGGTCCTCGCGTTCGAACGAGGCGATCATGGAGAAGATGGGCACGCCGTCCTGGAAGACCTGCGTGCGGCGCGTCGAGAACGAGCGTCCGTCGTGGATCCGATCCACCGACAGCGTCACGCCGCGCCCCGCGTCGCCGGGACGGAGGAAGTACCCGTGCATCGAGTGCGGGACGCGGTGGTCGTCGGTCGTCCGGTCGGCCGCGATGATCGCCTGCGCGAGCACCTGTCCGCCGAAGATCCGTCCGGTCGGCATCGGATGCGAGGCTCCGGTGAAGATGTCCTCGGTCGTGCGCGCGTCTCCCGAGGAGAGGTCGAGCACGTCCAGCATCTCCGCGACGGGATCCTCGCCGCTCACCCTGCCGTCTCCACGTGCTCTCCGTCCGTCTCCACTGCCGCTTGATAGTTTAGGTGGGATGTCCGCCCACCTCCTGTTCCCCGACGCCCCGAGCGCCGCCGACGTGCTCGTCTTCGCCCAGCGCGCCGCCCGCCTCGGCGATGGGACGGTGCGTCTGCGCGCATCGGGAGGCACCCTCGCCGTGACCTCGGCGCCGCTGGCTCCGCAGACGCTCTTGGAGGCGACGCCGACCGTCCTCGGCATGCGTTTCGTGCGCGTGGATCCCGAGCTGGAGTGCGATCTCGTCGTGGATGCCGCCGCGCTGGCACCCGGCGACGCCCCGAACGCGATCGCCCTGCCGGACTCCGCGGTGACGGCGCCCTGGGCCGGAGTCTCCCCGCCGCGCTCCGGGTGGGAGCGCGCCGCCTCCCTCGATGCGGCGACCCTCGCCGCTCGCGCGCAGTGGGGCATCGCCGCCGTTGCGGAGGCCGTCCCGGACGCGGCGGGCGAAGACGTCGTACGACTGGTGCGGGCGCAGGTGTGGGGGGAGCCCGACGGCGAGGTCGTGGACCTGCCGCGCGGCGTGGCGTTCGCCGCCTTCGCCCTCGGCTTCATCGGGGGCGAGGAGACGGCGACCGTCCATCGCAGCGGACCGTGGACCCGCGTGAGCCTGCGCCGGGGACACGTCCTCACGCGCACCCGGGTGCACTCGGGGCTCACCGAGGTCCGGACGACGGGCGCCGCCTGACCCCCGGTCCGCCCCGTCGACGCGGTGGTCGCGCTCAGAGCGCGGCGGCGGCCGCCCGTCCGGCGATCCTGCCCGAGAACAGGCATCCACCGACGAAGGTGCCCTCCAGCGCGCGGTAGCCGTGCACGCCGCCGCCGCCGAAGCCCGCAGCCTCGCCGGCCGCGTACAGTCCGCCGACCGGAGCCCCGTCGGTGCCGAGGGCACGACCCGACAGGTCGGTCTCGATCCCGCCGAGCGACTTGCGGGTGAGCACGTGGAGCTTCACGGCGATGAGGGGCCCGTTCTGCGGATCGAGGATGCGATGCGGCTTCGCGCTGCGGATGAGCCGGTCGCCGCGGTAGGCACGGGCTGCGCGCAGCATCGCGATCTGCGCATCCTTCGTGAAGTCGTTCTCGATCTCGCGGTCGCGCGCTTCGAGCTCGCGTCGCACGGTGGACGCGTCCAGTGCTTCACCGCCCGGCAGCGCGCGCATGCCGTCGATCAGCTCGTCCAGCGTCCGGCGCACCACGAAGTCCGCACCGTGGTCGAGGAAGTCCTGCACGGGCCCGGCGGCCCCCGCACCGAGCCGCGAGCGCACCAGCAGGGGCACGTCCTTGCCGGTGAGGTCCGGGTTCTGCTCGCTTCCCGAGAGGGTGAACTCCTTCTCGATGATCTTCTGCGAGAGGACGAACCACGAATGGTCGTGGCCGGTGGCGCGCAGGTGCGCGAGGGTTCCCAGGGTGTCGAAGCCGGGGTAGAGCGGAACGGGAAGCCGCGCGCCGGTGGCGTCCAGCCACACCGACGACGGCCCGGGCAGGATCCGGATGCCGTGGTTCGGCCAGATCGGATTCCAGTTCTGGATCCCCTCGACGTAGTGCCACATGCGGTCGCCGTTGATGAGGTGGGCGCCGGCGGCGGCGGATACCGGCTGCATCGATCCGTCGACGTAGGCGGGAACCCCGGTGATCATCGTGTCGGGGGCGGTCCCGAGGCGGGCGGGCCACTGGGCGCGCACGAGGTCGTGGTTGCCGCCGATCCCGCCCGACGCGACGATCGTGGCGCCCGCCGTGACCTCGAAGGCTCCCACGATCTCGCGCGAGCTGACGGCGCCCCGTGGTGCGCCGGAGGGGGCGAGGATGTCGCCGCGTGCGCCGGTGACGCCGGCCCCGCCGGTGGTCAGGGCCGTCACGCGGTGCCGGGGGAGCACCGTGAGCCGCCCCGTCGCCTCCGCCTGCTCGACGGCCGCCTGGAAAGGGGCGACGAGCCCGGGGCCGGTACCCCAGGTGATGTGGAAGCGCGGGACGGAGTTTCCCGGTCCGGTGGCGTTGTAGCCTCCGCGCTCGGCCCAGCCGACCACGGGGAAGAAGCCCACGCCCTTCTCGCGGAGCCAGGCGCGCTTCTCGCCGCTGGCGAACTGCAGGTAGGCCTCCGCCCACTGGCGCGGCCAGAGATCCTCGTCGCGGTCGAACCCGGCGGTGGCGAACCAGTCCTGCCGAGCGAGCTCGAGGGAGTCCGCGATCCCCATCCGTCGCTGTTCGGGGGAATCGACGAAGAACAGGCCGCCGAACGACCAGAACGCCTGCCCGCCCAGGTTGGGGCGCGGCTCCTGGTCGAGGAGGGCGACGGTCTTTCCGGCGGCGGCCGCTTCCGTCGCCGCGACGAGACCGGCGAGGCCCCATCCGATGACGAGGACGTCGACCTCGCGTGTCGTGGTGGTGCTCATCGTCGACTCCTTCGTCGTCTCGTCGCTGAGATTCGGACCGTCAGCGCTCGGGGGATGCCGCGGCATCCTCCGTCGGGCGCGGGTGCACGGGCAGGTGCGCGGCGCTGGACGGACGATCGGGACCGATGCCGCTGGGCTCGAACGTGTTCACCATGGCATGCGCGGCCCGCTGCAGGTAGTCCCAGAGCGTCGCTTCGTGCAGCGGCGAGAGGTCGAGCTCGTCGACGGCGGTGCGCATGTGCGCGAGCCAGCGGTCGCGGGCGTCGGGATTGACGTGGAAGGGGATGTGCCGCATGCGCAGCCGGGGGTGCCCGCGGCGCTCGCTGTAGGTGGTCGGCCCGCCCCAGTACTGCTCCAGGAACAGCGTCAGCCGCTCCGCCGCCGGGCCGAGGTCGGCCTCGGGGTACATCGGCCGCAGCACCTCGTCGTCGGCCACGCCCCGGTAGAAGGCGTCGACCAGTCGGACGAACGTGTCATGCCCGCCGATCTCGTCGTAGAAGCTCCCGCTCTGCGCGCTCATGAGTCCTCGCCCTTCGTCTGCGGAGCCGGAGCGCCGTCCGTCGCAGCCGACGGGTTCTCCTCCGCGCCGGTCCGCTTCGATGCGGCGCCTCCGCGCTTGGGCTTCCAGATGCCCTTGCCGTCGGCGGTCGCCACCGGGGTCGGCCGGGTGCGCGGCGGGTTCGCGCCCCGCACGCGCTGGGCTCCCTCGAGCCCGGCGAGCATGACGGTGTTCATCGACGGCAGCGTCACACCGAGGTCGTCCATCGCGCGCTTGAGCCGCATGCGCAGCTCGCGCGCGACGTCGTCCTTCGCATTGGCGCGCGTCTTCATCACGAGACGGATCACGAGGGCATCGCCGGTGATCGACTCGAGTCCCCACACCTCGGGCTGCTCGATCACGCGCGTGCGCCACTTCGGATCCTTCGCGAGAGACTTCGCGGTGGCGAGCATCGACTTCTCGACCTGATCGATGTCGACGTCGACCGGCAGCGCGAGGTCGATGATGACGCGCGACCAGCCCTGCGACATGTTTCCGATGCGCGTGATCTCCCCGTTGCGCACGTACCAGAGCGTGCCGTTGACGTCGCGGACGTGCGTGATCCGCACGCTGACGTACTCGACGATGCCCGTCGCCAGGCCGAGGTCGACGACGTCGCCGATCCCCACCTGGTCCTCCGCGACGATGAAGATGCCGTTGAGCACGTCCTTGACGATGTTCTGGGCACCGAAGCCGAGGCCGGCGCCGATCGCCGCCGACAGCAGCGCGAACGAGCCGAGCGCGTCGGGGGCGACCGTTCCGAAGATCAACAGGATCGCGATGATCACGATGGCGACGTTGACGATGTTCTGGAGGATCGAACCCAGTGTGCGGGTGCGTTGGACCAGACGCATCGCGGCGAGGGGCGAGCGCTCGAGGGCCTGCGTGTCGTCGACGTTCGCCTTGCTCTTCGCCCCGGACACGATGCGGTTGACGATGCGGCGGATGACGAGGCGAAGGATCCAGGAGGCGAAGAAGGCGCCGACGGCGATGCCGATGCTCGCGAGCACGTTCATGCCCGCCTGGCCGAGGAAGACCAGCACGTTCTCCCACAGCTTCGGATCGATGACGGGGGCGGCGGGATCCCCACCGGTGTCTTGGAAGTACAGCATCGTTCCGATCCTAACGAGCACGCCCTGGGGAGTGATCGTGAGGAGCGTGCGCATCCGGGTCGCGCGGTGCCGGGAGACGATCGAGGAGCGCCTCGCCCCGGTGGGCGAGGATCACCGCCTGGATGCGGTCGCGCGCGCCGAGCTTCGCCAGGATGCGGCCGACGTGCGTCTTCACGGTGGTCTCGCCGAGGTAGAGCTCGGCGGCGATCTCGGCATTCGTGAGGCCGCGCGCGATCGCGTGGAACACCTCGCGTTCGCGGGGCGTGAGCTCGGTGAGCCGCGCCGCGAGCTCCGATGCGGCGCCGTCCGCATCCGTCGCGTGGGCGTTCGCCGCGTTGCGGCGCCGGAGAACCTCACGGGTGACGCGGGGAGAGAGCACGGCGTCGCCGGCGGCGACGGCACGGACGGCGCCGACCAACGCCGCGCGATCGACGTCCTTGAGCAGGAAGCCGCTGGCTCCGGCATCCAGCGCACCGAAGGCGTACTCGTCGAGATCGAAGGTGGTCAGCACCAGCACGCGCGTGCGCGGGACGGTGCCGACGATCCGCGCGGTGGCGGCGACACCGTCGAGCCTCGGCATCCGCACGTCCATCAACACGACGTCGGGATCGAGCGCGACGCAGAGCTCGACCGCTTCCTCGCCGTCGGAGGCCTCGCCCACGACGACGATGTCGTCCTCGGCCCCCAGCACGAGTCCGAATCCCAGTCGGATCAGTTGCTGGTCGTCGGCGACGACGACACGGATCGGCCCCGCCGCGGTCGTCACCTCGCCACCGCCGCGTCCTGCGGCACCGTCAGGCGCACGCGCCACCGGCCGCCCCCGATGGGTCCGGCCTCGGCTGTGCCGCCCACGCGTGCGGCGCGCTCGTGCAGTCCACGGATGCCGTAGCCACCGGTGGCGGGGGAAGCCCCTGCGACCACGCCGTCGTTGACGACCTCGACCTCCACTCCGCCGCGGTCGGTCGAGATGGTCACCGCCACGCGGGTCGCCGACGGGGCGTGTCGCATCACGTTCGTCAGTCCCTCCTGTACGACGCGCGCAACGGCCAGTCTGAGGTGGCGGTCATCGATGGGGGGACCCGAGGTCTCCACGGTGACGGGAAGCCCGGCGCTGCGGGCCGCCGCGACCGCGGCACGCACGGTGTCGCCGTCGAGGGGGACGAACGGTGCGTCGTCCTCGGCATCCCCGTCGCGGAGCAGCCCCAGCATCGCGCGCATCTCGTCGAGCGCACTGCGCGCCGTGACGGCGATCTGCGCCGTCGCGGCCCGACCGCGCTCCGCGTCGGAGGTCGCGCTGGCCGCGAGCCGCGCGTGCCGTTCCCGCTCGGCCCAGAGCTGGCGCGACGTGTCCATCAGCGCGGCGAGGTAGCGGGCGCGGTTGCCGACGTTGACGCCGATGAGAGTGCCGAGCAGAAGGCTCACGATGAGTGCCGCACAGCCGTTGAGTGCGGCGACGAGGTCGGTGGCGCCGCTCAGCACCATCACCCCCGCGCACGCGAGCGCTGCTCCGACGGCGACGGCCCCGGCACGCCACGCCGCGGCCGACCCCGTGTACACGGCGACCGCGAAGACCGCGACGGCCACCGCCGCGCCTCCCACGCCGGCGCCGGACGAGACGGCGAGCACGGCCCCCGCCGTCGCGAAGGCGAACGCGACCATCGGCCTCCGCCGCCGCCAGAGGAGGGCGACGCAGGCGACGGCCAGCAGGACGACCGCGAACGGTCGCGCGCTCTCCCAGAGCACGCCCACGTCTCGCGCCTCGGTGCGTCCCGGTGCGGAGAAGGTGAGAGTCGCCGTCGCGAGCGCGATCAGAACGTCGGCGGTGCGCCGGTGCCGCGCCCAGAAGCGCCGGATGACTCCCGGCGGACGCGGAAGCCGCAGCTCGCTCGACGCAGGGTCGGACGAGCCGCGGCTTCCGGCAGACACCATGGCGGTGTCAGGCGTCGCGGCCGCGCAGTGCCGCCCACGCGCCGAGCAGCAGTGCCGCAGGCCAGGCGGCCAGCGTCAGCAGGCCACGGACGACCTCGTCCCCGCCGGCCGTCGTCGCGGACTGGGCTCCGGACATCGGCAGGTACTGACTCGCATCGACGATCCACTTCCAGCCCTCCCCGGCGAAGGAGAACATCGACAGGACGATGGGCAGCACGAACAGCACACCGACCGTCGCGGCGATGGCACCGGCGCCGTTGCGGACGATGAAGCCGAAGCCGAGTCCGATCAGCGCGAACGTCGCCATCGCGAAGACGCCCGCCAGCAGCGGCGACCACGACTGCGCCGGGTCGGCCCAGTCGATCGCCGTCGTGAGGATCGGCGCCGTCGCCAGCACGGAGATCGCATAGGTGGCGGCGGTGGCGAGGGCCAGGAGCACCGTCACGACGAGCGCCTTGGCCAGCAGGACCGCGCCGCGACGCGGCTCGGCCGTCAGCGTCGAGCGGATCATGCCCGTCGAATACTCGCCCGTGATCGCGATCGCGCCGAGGATGCCCGCGACGAGCATCGTGAACTGCATCGGCATGACGACCACCATGACGGGCGCGAAGCCCGAGTCGAAGTCGCGCAGGGCGGCGGCCATCATGAGGGAGATGCCCACCGACAGCACGACCGTGATGGCGAGCGACCACCACGTCGAGCGCAGCGACAGGAGCTTGATCCACTCGCTGCGCACGACGCGGACGAACGACAGGTGGTAGGGCGACCCGGGGCGGGCCGAGACGGAGCCCGCGGCAGCGGCGGGGACGGTCGCGGTGGTCATGCGATCTCCTTGGTCTTGTACTGGACGGCGCCTTCGGTGAGGGCCATGTAGGCCTCTTCCAGCGAGCCGCTGCGCGGGGTCAGCTCGTGCAGCGGGATGCCGCGCTGCGCGGCGATGTCGCCGATGGCGCTCGCGGCGATGCCGGCGACGACGAGCCTGCCCTCGCCGGTGTCGGTCACGGTGACGTCGGGCGAGCCGAGCGCGGCGGCGAGGTCGGCGGCACGCGGAGTGCGCACGAGCACCTCGTTGCGCGTCCACGCGCTGACGAGCTCGGCCAGCGGCGCGTCGGCGAGCACGCGTCCGCGTCCGAGCACGATCACGTGGTCGGCGGTCTGCGACATCTCGCTCATGAGGTGGCTGGACAGCAGGACCGTCCGTCCCTCACCGGCGAGGTGGCGCACGAACTGGCGCACCCAGCGCACGCCCTCGGGATCGAGGCCGTTGACGGGCTCGTCGAGGATGAGCGTCTGCGGGTCTCCGAGCAGCGCGGCGGCGATGCCGAGGCGCTGCCCCATGCCGAGCGAGAACTTGCCGGCGCGCTTGTTCGCGACGGCCTCGAGCCCTGTCAGCGCGATGACCTCGTCGACGCGGGAGGTGGGGATGCCGTGCGTCGCCGCCATCGCCCGCAGGTGCCCGCGCGCCGATCGCCCCGTGTGCACGGCCTTCGCGTCGAGCAGCACCCCGACCTCGGTGAGCGGAGAGCGGCTGTGGGTGTAGAGGTGCCCGCCGACCGTCACGCGCCCCGAGGAGGGCGCGTCGAGGCCCACGATCATGCGCATGGTGGTCGACTTGCCGGCTCCGTTGGGGCCGAGGAACCCGGTGACCTGCCCGGGCTGCACGGCGAACGAGACGTCGTCGACGGCGGTGGTGCTTCCGTATCTCTTCGTGAGGTTCTCAGCAACGATCATGCTTCGACGCTACGGGGCCTGCGGTCGGGGCCGCATCCTGCGAGAGGATGAGATCGCGCTGACCGGAAGTCGTTCCCCGGAACGACCCCGATCGCGCCCGGGCGCGATCGCCGGCGGCGTCGTCCCCGCGCATCGGGTCGCGCGCCGCCGCGCGCGCACGACCCGACCGCGTGGCCGACGTCAGCTGTCCGCGTCGCGCTCCTGAACCGCGAGGGCGCGCTCGACTCCCGCGAGGTTCTCGTTCACGAGGCGACGCAGCGCCGCCGGCGCATCCGCGTGGTCCGCGAGCCACCGCCGCGTCGCGTCCCGCAGCACCACGGACGCCAGGGGAGCGGGGTAGAGCCCCGTGATCAGGTAGTTCGCGATCTGGTAGGTCCGCGATTCCCAGACCGGCAGCAGCATGTCGAAGTAGGCGTCCACGAACGACGCCAGCGCCTGGACGCCGGCCGGGTGCACGAACCCGAGTGCGGCGGAGCGCACGACGGTGTTCGGCAGGTCGGCGCTGTCGACGAGCGAGGCCCAGGCCGCACGCTTGGCGTCGACCGTCGGCAGCGCGGCCTTGGCCTGCGCGGCGAACTCGCCGCCCTTCGCCGTGTTGTCCGCGGCCAGCGCGGCGTCGATCTGCTCCGCGGTGACCACACCGCCGGCCGCGAGCGACACCAGCAGCGCCCAGGACAGGTCGGCGTCGATGTCGAGACCCGGAAGCGTCACGTCACCGTCCCGCAGGGCGCGCACGGTCTCCCACTGGGCGTCGGTCGCCGCCGCCGATGCGAAGGCGGTCACGAACTGGAGCTGGCTGTCACTGCCGCCCTCGGCGCCCTGCGCGAGCTCCCAGAGACCCTCGGCCACCCGTACGCGCGCGGCCTCGCGCTTCTCGGGCGCGACGTAGGCGTTCGCGGCGAGCTGCAGCTGAGCGAGGGTAGTGCGCACCGTCGTGGACTCGGTCTCGGAGCCGATGTTGCGCAGCACCAGATCGATGTAGTCGGATGCCGAGGCCTCGGCATCCCGCGTCTGATCCCAGGCCGCACCCCAGACGAGCGACCGCGCCAGCGGATCGCTGATGCGGGCCAGGTGGTCGATGGCCGTGGTGAGCGATCGCGGGTCGAGACGGATCTTCGCGTACGCGAGGTCCTCGTCGTTGAGCAGGATCAGATCGGGCTGACGCTCGCCCACCAGCTCGGGCACCTCGGTGAGATCGCCGTCGACGTCGAGCTCGACGTGGCGCGTGCGCACCAGCGCGTCGCCCTCCAGCGCGTAGAAGCCGACGCCGAGGCGGTGCGGACGGATCGTCGGGTAGTCCGCCGGAGCGGTCTGCACGATCGCGAACCGCGCGATCACGCCGTCGTCGCCGACGCGCAGCTCGGGTGCGAGCGTGTTGACGCCCGCCGTCTCGAGCCACTTCTTCGACCACCCGGACAGATCGCGACCGCTGGTGGCCTCCAGCTCGACGAGCAGGTCGGACAGCTCGGTGTTGCCGAAGGCGTGCTTCTGGAAGTACTGGCCGACGCCCGCGAAGAAGGCGTCGATACCGACCCACGCCGCGAGCTGCTTGAGGACGGAGCCGCCCTTCGCGTAGGTGATGCCGTCGAAGTTGACCTGCACGTCCTCCAGGTCGTTGATGGTCGCGACGACGGGGTGGGTCGAGGGCAGCTGGTCCTGACGGTAGGCCCAGGTCTTCTCCATGGCGTTGAACGTCGTCCACGCCTCGGTCCACTCGGTGGCCTCGGCCGTCGCGATCGTCGACGCCCACTCGGCGAACGACTCGTTGAGCCACAGGTCGTTCCACCACTTCATGGTGACCAGGTCGCCGAACCACATGTGTGCGAGCTCGTGGAGGATCGTGACGACCCGGCGCTCCTTCACGGCATCCGTCACCTTGCTGCGGAAGACGTAGGTCTCGGTGAAGGTCACCGCGCCCGCGTTCTCCATCGCGCCCGCGTTGAACTCCGGGACGAAGAGCTGGTCGTACTTGGCGAACGGGTACGGGACCCCGAACTTCTGCTCGTAGTAGGCGAAGCCCTCGCGCGTCTTGTCGAAGATGTAGTCCGCGTCGAGGTGCTGCCAGAGGCTCTTGCGTCCGTACACGCCGAGCGGGATGACGGTGCCGGAGGCGCTGGTGAGCTCGCTGAAGGTGGCCTCGTAGGGACCGGCGACGATCGCCGTGATGTACGACGAGATCCGCGGCGTCGGCTCGAAGGCCCAGATCGCGGACCCCTCGTCGGCGGGCACGGGCTCGGGAGTGGGGGAGTTGGAGACGACCTTCCATGCGGACGGCGCCGTCACGGTGAAGCGGAAGGTGGCCTTGAGGTCGGGCTGCTCGAAGACCGCGAACACACGACGCGAGTCGGGCACCTCGAACTGCGAGTACAGGTACACCTCGCCGTCGACCGGGTCGACGAACCGGTGCAGGCCTTCGCCCGTGTTCGTGTAGAGGCAGTCGGCGTCGACGATCAGCTCGTTCTGCGCGCGGAGCCCGTCCAGGGCGATCCGCGAGTCGGCGAACGCCGCCGCGTCGACCGCGACGCCGTTCAACGTGATCTCGCGGACATCGCGCGCGATCAGATCGATGAACGTCGAGGCGCCCTCGGTCGCGGCGAAACGCACCACCGTGCGCGAGCCGAACACCTCCGGTCCCCGGGTGAGATCGAGGGCGATGTCGTACGAGTGGGTCTCGACGATCGCGCGGCGCTCCTGCGCTTCGATGCGGGTGAGGTTCTCTCCAGGCACTGCGGTACTCCCGTGGGTGAGGGGCGTGGTCTGAACCGTCCGGCACTGCTGGCGCCGACGGCAACCCACCCAGCCTACGCGCTCGCGGTTTCGCGGCGCACGTGGCTGCGGGCGTGCGCGATGGCGGCCGGCAGCTCGGTGAACAGGTGGTTGTGATGACGCAGCGCAGCCAGGACGCCGACCGTGCGGAACAGGTCTTCATGACGCGGCTGCACCCCCTTGATGAGGACGGTGATGCCGCGGCGTTCGAGCGACTGCACGACCTCGCCCAGCATGTGCGCGCCGGTCGCATCCACCAGTTCGAGCTGGCTCATCCGCATGATGACGACGGAGACGCCCCGCACGGCGTCGACCTCGGCGAAGATGCGGTCGGACGAGGTGAACGACAGCGGGCCGTCGAAGCGCAGGATCGCGATGCGCTCGTCGCCCGGTTGCGCGTCGCCGCGGAGGTCCTCCCGGCGCACCCGCGACGCGCGCGACATCCCGCGCAGCGCGAAGAAGCCCGCGAAGGCGACCCCGATGAGCACGGCCACGATCAGGTCGAACGAGACGGTGATCACCGCGGTGGCGAGGAACGCGACCGCGTCCGCGCGCGTCGACCGGAGGATCGCCCGCACCGTGTCGGCGTGCACCATCCGCACGGCGGTGACCATGAGTACGCCCGCCAGGGCCGCCATCGGGATCTGGCCGACCGGGCCGGCGGCCACGAGGACGACGACGAGCAGCACGGCGGCATGCGTGACGGCGGCCAGGCGACTGCGCCCTCCGGAGCGGACGTTCACCGCGGTGCGCGCGATGGCGCCGGTGGCCGGCATGCCGCCGAACAGCGACGAGCCGATGGAGGCGAGCCCCTGACCCACGAGCTCACGGTCGGGATCGTAGGGCCCCGTGTCGGCGAGGCTCGCCGCGACCCGGGCCGACAGGAGCGACTCGATCGCCGCGAGGGCGGCGACCGTCACGGCGGGCACGACGAGCGAACCGAGGGTCGCGGCATCCACCGCGGGCAGAGCCGGGACCGGGAGCGAGGCGGGCAGGGCGCCGATGCGCGCCAGAGGGCTGCCCACGAGCAGGCACACCACGGAGACGACCACGATGCCGACGAGGGAGCCGGGAATCGCCCGGTGCAGCCGCGGTGCGCCGAGCATGCAGACCGCGACGACGACGACCGCGCCCAGCGCCCACAGCGCGTAGCCGGGGTCGAGCCGGGCGAACGACTGCACGGCCGCCACGAGGGCGTTGGAGCTGTGCTCACCGGCGCCCGCCGTGTGGGCGGAGACGAGGGAGGGGATCTGCTGGGCGAAGATGATGACGCCGATGCCGAGCGTGAATCCCTCGATGACGGGCCAGGGGATGAAGGAGACGGCGCGACCGAGACGCAGGGCTCCCGCCGCGATGACGAGGACGCCGGCCATGAGGCTGACGACGGCCACCGCACCGACGCCGTGGGTGGCGACGATGGGGACGAGCACGACGACCATGGCCCCCGTGGGCCCGGAGACCTGCACGTTCGAGCCGCCGAAGACGGCCGCGATCACTCCGGCGATCACGGCGGTGATCAGGCCCGCCTCGGCGCTGAGGCCGGAGCTGACTCCGAAGCCGAGCGCGAGGGGGAGGGCGACGATCCCGACCGTGAGCCCGGCGAGCAGGTCGCCGCGCCACGTCCGCCCGACCTGCGCGTAGTCGGCGCGGGAGGGCAGCAGCGAGCGCACGCCCGCGCTCATGAGCGGGCGCCCGGCACGGGCAGCGCCGGCAGCGCCTGCGCATCGAGCAGGAGGTCGCCGTCGGCGCTCAGGATGCCGAGAAGCAGTTCGCGCGCCGCCGAGAGCAGATCGGCGACCTTGGGGTCGGACAGCCGGTAATACACATGACTCGCACGGCGCTCCGACTCGACCAGCCGGTGCCGGCGGAGCACCGAGAGATGGTGCGACAGATGCGAGGCCTCCAGGCCCGTCTGGCGCTGCAGGTCGGCGACGCTCACCTCCGGCGCCCCCGCGAGCAGTTCGAGCAGCCGGATCCGGAACGGGTGGGCGAGTCCTTTGAACAGGTTGGCCTTGACCTCGTACAACGGTCGTTGCGTCTGGGTGAATGGCATGATGGAGTCATCATATCGCCGCCGCCGCGCGGTCGCGGCCGTCCCTAGGATGGTGACCATGCGCATCCACATCGCCACCGATCACGCGGGGCTCGAGTTCTCGACGCAGCTGCAGCACCACCTCGCCGAACAGGGCCACGACGTCGTGGACCACGGCCCCATCGAGTACGACCCCCTCGACGACTACCCGGCGTTCTGCATCCGCGCGGCCGAAGCCGTCGTGCGCGACCAGGCCGCGGGCATCGAGACGCTCGGCGTCGTCTTCGGCGGCTCCGGCAACGGCGAGCAGATCGCCGCGAACAAGGTGCGCGGCATCCGCGCCGCCCTCGTCTGGAACCTCGCGACCGCCGAACTCGCCCGCGAGCACAACGACGCCAACGTCATCTCGATCGGTGCGCGCCAGCACACGGTCACCGAGGCCATCGCGTTCATCGACCGCTTCATCGCCACGCCGTTCTCGGGGGAGGAACGGCACGCGCGCCGCATCGCCCAGCTCGCGGCGTTCGAGACCGACGGCTCCCTGCTCCCCGACCCCCGCGCGACGGCCGGCGTCCCGGTCGGTGGAGAGTCGGCCGACGCGTTGGACCCCGAAGCCGGCTGATGCCCGAGGGTCACTCCGTCCACCGCATCGCGCGGCAGTTCGAGCGCAACATCGTCGGCCGCGAGGTCGCGGCATCCAGCCCGCAGGGCCGCTTCGCCGAGGGGGCCGCCGTCATCGACGGACGCGAAGCCGTCGAGGTGCGCGCCGTCGGCAAGCAGATGTTCCTCGCCTTCGACGGCGACGTCTGGCTGCGGGTGCACCTCGGCATGTACGGCGCGTGGGACTTCGCCGGCGAGATCGAGGTCGATCCGACGATCGCGTCCGCCAACGGCCGGATGGGTCAGACCAACCAGCGCGGCACCGATCTCGACGCCGTCTTCGACGACGCCGGCGAGAACTCGCTGAGCTCGATCGGAGCGCCGCGTCGCACCCGTGTGCACGTGCGGATGAGCGAGCAGACGCGCGGGCTCGAGAGCGCCGACGACGACCAGTGGCCGCCGCCGGTGGTCGGGCAGGTGCGGCTGCGGCTGCTCACCGCCGTGACCTCGGCCGATCTGCGCGGACCGACGGCGTGCGAGCTGCAGACGCCGGACGAGGTGCAGGCGACGATCGCAAAGCTCGGACCCGATCCGCTGGTCGACGACCTCGGCGAGGGCGAAGAGCGTTTCGTGACGACCGTCCGCCGCAAGCCCACTCCCATCGGGCTGCTGCTGATGGATCAGTCGGTCGTCAGCGGCATCGGCAACGTCTACCGCGCCGAACTCCTCTACCGGGCGCTGCTCGACCCGCACATGCCGGGCAAGCTCGTGCCCGAGGAGGTCGTCCGGGAACTGTGGCGGGATTGGGCCCGCCTGCTCGTGATCGGCGTCGAGACCGGCCAGATGATGACGATGGACGACCTCGACCCGGAGGCGTACCGCCGGGCTATGGCGAGCCGAGACGACCGGCACTGGGTGTATCACCGGGCCGGCCTGCCCTGCCGAGTGTGCGGCACGGAGATCGTGCTGGAGGAGATGGGCGCACGCAAGCTGTACTGGTGCCCGAGCTGCCAGAAGTGACGACGGCGGCCCAGGCCGCCGGGGTGGAGGAGAGCGGATGAGACAGAACCCCAGCTTCGCGATGACGGATGTCGGGGAGCTTCGCCGCGTCCTCGAGCTGAATCCCTGGATGACGCTGGTCAGCGCCTCCGACGGAGGGCTCGTCGCCTCCCACTACGCCGTCCTGCTGGACGAGGAGCGCGATGACCTCACGGTCGTCGGACACGTCGGCAAGCCCGACGATGCGGTGCACGGGCTGGGGGAGCGCGAACTGCTCATCGTCGCCCAGGGCCCGCACGGCTACATCTCGCCCGGCTGGTACCCGCCGGGGCCCAACGTGCCGACCTGGAACTATGTGGCGGTGCACCTGTCCGGCATCCCCGAGATCCTCACGCCGGACGAGAACCTGCGCGTGCTCGACCGCCTCGTCGCGCGGTTCGAGAGCGGACTCCCGCAGCCGCGACTGATGTGGCAGCCGCCCAACGACGAGGAGTACGTGCGGCGGCTGGAGCGGGGCACGGTCGGCTTCCGGCTCACGCCGACGCGCGTGGTGGCCAAACGCAAGCTCAGTCAGAACCGGCCGGACGAGACCGTGGACGAGATCGTGGTGCAGCTGGAGGCCGGCAACAGCCCGTACGCCGATCACCGACTGGCGGGCGAGATGCGCCGTGCCCACGCGGCGATCCGCGCGGGCCGAACCGCGCAACTCCGCCACAACACGGCGGCAGACGCCGCGGCCACACCCCGCAGCGCCGCCGAGGAGGAGTTGTGAGCGGGATGCCCTCGCGCGGCGAGTCGGTCGACGTCATCGCCGACGTGCGCCTCACCGGCGCTGACCGCCTCGACCCGTTCGGAGCGGATGCGGTGGACATCCATCTGTCCCACGGCCGCATCGTCGACATCGCACCCGCCCGTGCCCTGCCGCGGCAGGGGACAGTCCTCGACGCCGACGGCGGCTGGGTGATCCCCGGCCTCTGGGACCACCACGTCCACACCGTCCAGTGGGCGCTCGTGGCGCAGCGCGAGCCTCTCGGCGACGCGACATCGGCCGCCGACGCGGCCTCACGGATGGGCCGGGCCGCCGTGCTCGCCGATGGTCGCCGGGTCGGAAGCGGCTTCCGCGACGCGCTCTGGGCCGACGAGATGACCCTCGCGGCCCTCGACGCGGCGACCGGGACGGTGCCCACCTACCTCATCAACGCCGACGTGCACAGCGTCTGGCTCAACACCGCCGCCCTCCAGCGTGAGGGCTTCCCCGTCGACGACACGGGTGTGCTCCGCGAGGAGCCCGCCTTCGAGATCTCGCGGCGCCTCAACGCCGCCGACCCCGCGATCGGCGACCGCCTCGTCCGGTCGGCGCTGCAGACGGCGGCGGCGCGCGGCATTGTCGGCGTCGTCGACCTCGACATGGCCTGGAACGCCGAGGCGTGGGCCCGCCGGCTGGATGCCGGTTTCGACACGACCCGCATCCGCTTCGGGGTCTACCCCGGGCAGCTGGAGCGCGCGCTCGCCGAGGGCCTGGCCTCCGGCGACGCGCTCGACCCCGCCGGACTCGTGTGCGTCGGCCCGCTGAAGGTCATCACCGACGGCTCACTCGGCACCCGCACCGCCGCATGCTCGCACGCGTACCCGGGTGACCCGCACAACCACGGCGTGCTCACCGTGCCGCCCGATGCCCTGGTCGAGCTGATGGTGCGCGCGACCGGCGGCGGTCTGGAATGCGCCGTCCATGCGATCGGCGACGTCGCGAACTCCCACGCGCTCGACGCGTTCGCCGCCAGCGGCGCCACCGGGACGATCGAGCATGCGCAGCTCGTGGCCCACGCCGATGTTCCGCGCTTCGCGCGCCTGGGGGTGGGCGCGAGCGTTCAGCCTGAGCATGCCATCGACGACCGCGACATCACCGACACGGTCTGGGCGACGCAGACGGGTCTGCCGTACGGGCTGCGCTCGCTCGCCGCCGCCGGCACGAACCTGCTGTTCGGCTCGGACGCGCCCGTCGCGCCGCTCGATCCGTGGGCCGCGATGGCCGCCGCGGTCTTCCGCACCCGCGATGGCCGGCCCGCCTGGCACCCCGAGGAAGGCGTGGATGCCGCGACCGCGCTGGCCGCCTCGACGTGGGGCGGATCGCTCTCGGGCTCGGCGCTCTTCCCGGGCGACCGGGCGGATCTCGTGGTCGTCGACCGCGACCCCCTCGACGCGTCGGAGACCGAGCTGAGGGCGACGGCGGCGCGCGCCACGATGATCGAAGGTCGCCTCACCCACGTCGCGTGAGGCGCCGTGCAACGACGGAAGCCCCGGGCGACAGGCCCGGGGCTTCCGTTC
Source organism: Microbacterium sp. MPR-TSA4 (assembly GCF_058792815.1). Lineage (NCBI taxonomy): Bacteria > Bacillati > Actinomycetota > Actinomycetes > Micrococcales > Microbacteriaceae > Microbacterium > Microbacterium sp. MPR-TSA4. The sequence goes on along the minus strand of NZ_JBXAFF010000002.1, from coordinate 80,524 downwards.
TGCGTCGAAGACGCGGTTACGCGGCGAGGTGAGCCGAGAGGAACCAACGGTCCTTCTCGAGGCCGGCCTTGATCGCGATGGCGACATCCTGGCTGGTGAGGTCGGTCTCGTCGAGTCCGTCGATCGCGGCCTGGACGTCGGCGATGACGGCATCCATGTCGGCGACGACGGCGACGATCTCGTCCTGCCACTGCGCGAAGCCGGCGGGAACGGCGGTGGTGCCGGTCTTCTCGGCCACCGTCGACACGCGGGCGTCGAGCGGCAGGCCGAGGGCGACGATCCGCTCGGCGGCGAGGTCGGCGAAGCCCTGAGCGTTGCTGACGACCTGGTCGAGCAGTTCGTGGATCGCGATGAAGTTCGCTCCGCGCACGTTCCAGTGCGCCTGCTTGCCGTTGACGGCGAGAGCCTGCAGGCCGAGCACGACGGGCGTCAGGAACTGGGCGGTGCCGGCGGCCGCCTCGGGGCCGGCAGCGGTCATGGAAATGTTCTGCGTCTTGGTCATGTTCTCGTCTCCGTTCGTCGGGGTTGTCCCCCGTTGCTGTCAACGCTACTCAGCCCCGTTCATTCCGCAAGGAAGAGAAGGCTGGGCTTACGCACGAGCCGTGAATTTGGTAGGGCGACTATCGTCGGCGTCATGACGATCGCCGTAGACGCCTCGATCCTGTCGATTCCCGCCGGTACGCCGCGGGTACACGAGAGCGCGTTCGTCGCGGCCGGCGCGCGCCTGGTCGGCGCCGTGACCCTCGAAGAGGGTGCGAGCGTCTGGTACAACGCCGTCGTCCGCGGCGACAGCGCCGCCATCACGGTGGGAGCCGGAAGCAACCTGCAGGACAACGTCTCGGTCCACGTGGATGCCGGCCACCCCGTGGTCATCGGACGCGACGTCTCGGTGGGTCACAACGCGGTCGTGCACGGCTGCCGGATCGGCGACGGCTCGCTCATCGGGATGGGCAGCGTGATCCTGTCGGGCGCGGTCATCGGCTCGGGGTGCCTGATCGCCGGGGGAGCGGTCGTCCTCGAAGGCGCCGTCATCCCGGACGGATCGCTCGTCGCCGGCGTCCCGGCCAAGGTGCGCCGAGAGCTGACCGACGAGGAGAAGGCCGGGATCCTCCGCAACGCCCAGATCTACCGGGCGCATTCGGCATCCCACGCCGCGGCGTCGGACGCGCGGTGAGCGCAGGTCGCGAAGTGAAGCTGTGGAGGGGATGACGGGAATCGAACCCGCACCATCAGTTTGGAAGTGAGCCCGGAGCCCCAGCGGAGGTGTTGACTTTTCAAGGGATATGCCTGGTCAGGCAGGCTTTCATTCTATCATCCGTGATCGTGGATTGTCGCCGATAATCGTGTCCTGAGTCCCAATCTCGTCCCCAGAGGGACGTTTCTGAGGCCGTGCGAGCTGCTAGCCGAAACCACTCAGGCGCCGTCCGACCAGGAAGGGCCGGCGGGTCCTGGGCTATGCCCTGGTGTGAACGGGCGAGTTGAGGCACAAACCACTCTGGCTCTGCCTCCTCTTCGTTCATCACGCCCGCACAGCTTTCTATCCCGTCGCGCGCCCGACCGGTGCTGGCCAGGCACTTCGCTAGTCTCATGCGCATGGGGAACTCCGCACGTGAACTCGCCGACCTGCTTACAGAGTGGCGGGTCGTGCCTCAGACTCGTAGCGTTCATCTGACCAGGGGAACACATACAAACGCGGTGGACGACTGGCGCGTCCAGGCGCACGCGGCCGGCCTGCTGGGCGACATCGATCGGTTTCTACAGTCGATGCAGGATACGGGCGCGAGGGTGGATCACTACTTGAGATTCATGCCGGCCTGGACCGCGGCAGTGTTCGTGCCAGATCGTCACTGGGGTGAAGGCGCCCAGGGCCAGGTCGATCTCTACGATCAGACGGTTGTCGACATGCTTTACGCGACAGCAGACTTGATGGACTCGACCAACATTGGCGTCCGGTTGAATGAAGATCGCAAGCAGACCAGCATCGAAGCACTTGACGAGTTGGTCGAGACTTTGCAGTCAGATTCGGTGCGCTTGAAGGAGTCTGAGCAACGTTACATTTTCGAGCTCATCAACTCCTGTCGCACGGTGTTCCAAGAATCGCAGTCGCTCGGAACCGTCGACCTCCTTCGCCGAGTTCACGAACTGCTTGGCGTGCTCGCTATGCTCGCTGAGACGCTGAGCGAGGACCCGAAGACCAAGTCTGTTGCCACCAAGATTATGAAGGCCGCGCGACGGGTGGTCCCCTACGTCGCGTTCGGCGCGCAAGTGACCGCCGGCAGCCTGGGCGCAGGAGCCGATCTACTTCAGATAACCCAAGGGTTAAGCTGAACGATGCGATCGTGACGGCTCATTTCGCACTAAGAAGTCCGCGAGGTCGCTGCGTTGCTTCCGCTTACCGTCCGTGCGAGCTGCTTCCCGTCGGCGAACAGAATCGCTGGGCGGTCGGAGATTGCATCGGCGATTCCCTGGATTGTGCTCTGTGAGAGGGTGATCGGGCCGCCGCCCATTAGAAGTCCGCCCAGGCCAACGCCGGGAGCACCCCCGCCGATGCCGCCGTCGGAGTAGCCGCGCTTTGCGACCTTGTGCATCCAGGCCATCGTGTCGACGCCCCAGAAGCGCACCGACTCCTGCGGCTGGATGTACTCGCCGCGGTGCACGATGCCCGCCGGCTCGAACTTGCCTCCGTCGCCGGAGTAGCCGCCCTCGGCGAAGCCGCCACCAAAGAGGCTCTGGAAGAAGTCGACGGCCCATCCGGCGCCGGCGCTGCGCGCTGCACCGGCGGCGTTGAACCACGTCTGCTCCCAGAGATTGTTGCCCCAGGAGCCGCCGCCCTTGCGGGCGCGCGTGCCCGCTGCCGCGCCGTCACGGAGGCCGCTGACGAGGGCCTCACCAGCGCCGGTCCCAGAGGCGTAGGCCTGGTTCTGGTCTGCCTGGACGTCGATCTTGATGGTGTTGTCGCGGTACTTCGCGAGGAACTCGTCGAGTGCCGTGCGGGCGGGATTGACGTCGGCTTCGAGGGTGACGTTGCGGGGGAAGTTCTGGATGATCGTCGTGAAGTCGTCGAATGCCTGGGCGAACTGGTCGACCTCGCCGCGGTTGAAGCCCATCTGTGTGAGCTGCTCGACGAACTCGCCGCGCAGGCGCTCGGACTCGGCCTTGATCTGCTCCTGACCGGCGCCGCTGTTGGCGAGTGCAACGAGGTAGTCCTGGTACGACTTGACCAGGCTCTCGATGTCGGCGCGGTTCTTGATGGCGGCGTCCGAGACGCCGACGAGCGATCGCGAGACGGAGTCCTGCGCATCGGTGAGCTGGCCGCCGAGGTCGGAGACCTTGGTGCGGTCGGTCTGCTCCTGGGCGTTGAGCTTCGCGATCTCGGATGCGATTTGCGCGCTACGGATCTGGTCACCGTACTGGCCGGCGATCGACAGGCCGTACTCCAGCCCCTTGCGGCTCGCCCCGATGCCGGCAATCTCCGCTTCGGTCTCACGGATCTGGTTGCGCAGGTCGGCGACCTTGTCGGAGGCGTCCTTGGCCTCCTTGCGCATCGAGCTGTACTTGCTGAGGATGCCGTCGTAGGCGTTCTGCGAGCCAAAGCGGATCTCGATGGAGCGGCCGAAGATGCTGCTGAGGTCGCTCGCGTAGTCCGAGACGGTGCGGACTTCCTTGATGAGCTCGCCCATCGAGTTGCGCGCGCCGTCGGCAGATTTGTCGACGTTCTGCAGACCCACCGCGAGCGAGTTGCTCGTGACAGTGGCTTCGTTGGCGGAGACCCCCGTTGCAGCCATGGCACGGTCGACCATCTCCAGCGCCTCGGCGCCGGCTCCTGCCGAGATGAGCTGCTGCTTGAGGCCGAGGAGGGTGTTCGCGAGAGCCTGGGTGTCGTTGCCGGCAAGCTTCGTGAGCGAGGAGACCGTGCTCTGCAGCGCTCGCATGTTGGCTCGGCCGCCCTCGGAGTAGGCCGTGAACGACGAGCCGTTCTTACCCATCGACTGGCCGAGCGAGTAGAGCGAACCCTCCACGTCGCTGTATTGGAGTGCGAGCTCATTGGCGGCGTCGACGGCCTTCTGGAGGTCCTCTGCGGTCTCCACGGAGACAGTGCCCTGGTTGCTGAGAGCCGCGGTGGCCGCGTTGGTGGCCTCGGCCGCGGCCTTCTGCGCGTCATCGAGGCCGAAGAGCTTCTCCGCGATCCAACCGATACCGGCGATCACAGCGCCCACGAGGGTGCCGACGAGGAAGGCTTTCAAGGCGAAGCGGAGCACGTTGGTCGCGACCGCAGTCGCAGTCAGGCCGGCCGCTGCCTCGTTTGCGGCGATGTTGACCCCGATGATGCCGAGGCGAGCGTTGATCAGGTTCGCGATCGCGGGCGGCAGGAGGCCACTCAGCCCGTTGAAGGCCGTCTTCATAGCGAGGATCGAAGCCCCCGCGGCCGCGCCCGCGCCGACGATAAGAAGGAGGCCTCCTGCTGCGGCGGCCATCGGGGTGAGGATGATCGAGAGCGCTTGGCCTATGGGTGAGTTCGCGAAGTCTGCCGCCATCTGCACGGCCCTCGTGAGCATCTGGACGAAGCCGGACAAGGAGGCGAGTGTCGGCCCGCCGACCGCATCCCCGAGCTCACCGAAAGCGTTGACAAGAAGTTGGATCTGCGCCGCGACAGTCTCTACGGTCGCGGCGAACGCCGCATCCAGGAAGCCGTTGGACAGGCCGCGGTTGGCGGTTTCGAATGAGGCCGCGACGAGGTCGGCGTTGTTCGCGAGCGACAGGAGGGTGGGCGCAACCCGCTCACCGTCGAGCCCGAGGATACGAAGGGTTCTCGACGCATCAGCGACCCGCCCGAACCCTGCCGTGAAGGCGCGGAATGTCTCGGCGGGAGCCGTCTTCCAGCCAGCGGCGAACTGCTCGGCGGACATGCCGGAGATCTGCGCGAAGTTGGTGAGCTGCTCACCGCCGACCGACACCGCCGCGCTGATCGACCGCGACAAATCCTGGAACGCCGATCGAGCACGCTCCGGCGGCACCTGGAGGCCCGCCAGGGCCGTGGCGAGGCCGACCGTCTCCGTCGCGGCGAAGCCCATCTGCGTGGCGTAGGGCGCGATCTCCTCGGCCACGGCGATGATCTGCGGCGCGGACGCGGCCGATTCGACACCGGCGTAGGCGATCGACTTCGCGAGACCGTCGTAGCCGATAGATGCTCGGCCGAGGATGTTGTCGAGTTTGAGGAGCTTTTCGCCTGCGGCATCCGCGCTCATACCCGCGACTGTCGAGAAGCGAGTGACAGCCTCGACATAGTTCGCGAGGTTTTCCTTCGACACTCCGCCCTGACCGCCCGCCACCGCGGTGGCGTTCAGCTGTCCGAAGCCCTGGGGGATCTCGCGTGTGAGCGCGGTGATCTGGTCCTTGAGGCCGGTGAGCTGCTCGATCTGGCCGGTGACCTCGTTGAAGCCCGACGCGGCGCGCGTCTCGGCGAACGCCTTCTCACGAGCGACCGCGACTGCCTCGTACGCGGTCGCGAGCCCAAGAACCGATACCCCTGTGACCGTGGCCGTCGACGCAACATCGTAAAGCGCGTAGCGCTCCGTGACGAGATCCGCGCGCGCGTTGTGCGCCCTGGGCGAGCGCGCGGTGCATGTCGTCCGTCGCGCGCTTCGCCTTGCCCGCGGCGTCCGCGAGTCCGTCTCCGACGGTGCGATTCAGCTCGTTAAGGTCGCGCTTGGCCTGCGCGTCGTCGACGGTTACCTTGATTTTGACTTGCGCTTGGCGCCTGAGTTGCACATCCACGCGCGCGGAGTCTAAGACCGCAACCGCCCTCGCAAGCGTTCGTCCTGCGAGGGCGGCGGGGTTTGTGGACGACGCAAAGCCTATGCGACGGAATAGGCGCTCTGGCCTTCCGATACGAAGCGCAAATGCTGGGAACAGCCGGTATTCTTGAAGCGCCCTGGTACGGCAAATACTCTCATCGAAACCCCCTCACGGTCTGGTCCCCGGCGAGGGGGTTTCGGCCGTCCGCGCCGCCTAGACTGCGCGGCCGAGAGGAACCGCGGCTGACTACCGCACCCATTTGCCGTACCTGACCATGAAGGGCCGACCACATCATGACCACCCCCAGCGCGGGGACGCTCGACGCACCCGCGCACCCCTACACCCGCTACACGACCGTCGACGGCGACACCCTGACCGAGATCGACGGCAGTGCTTTCGACCAGCGAAACCTTCGACAGGCGTTCGATGCAATCGCTGCGCAGATCGACGCCGACAGCACCGGCGACTGCGACTGTTGCGGCTTCCTGAGCGAGCAATGCGTCATAGCCGAAGCGCTGGGTGAACACGACGGGCAGACGAGTGCGATGTGTGCCTCGAGCCGCGGTTGCGCCCTCTGCGACCCGAGCCGTGTCCCCGCTCTGACCGCCGCACAGGAGCGCGAGATCGACGCCTTCCAAGCTGCGGCCTCGCGGCGCGTGGACGAGATCTTCGGACCACGCGAGGCGGTCGCACCTATCGCGCTGAGCCCTGTGCCGACGAATAGCGAATCTCCCTCCGTGGCGCCGTCTGGCATCGAGCTGCCGTCGTCGCCGTTCGTGGATGTTGCTGCGCTGCTCGCCGGCGACCTCGAAGCTCCGTCCCCGTCGATCGGTCGGCGCTCCGACGGTGCACACCTCTTCTACGCCAACGCAACAAATGTCCTTGTCGGCGATCCCGAGTCGGGAAAGTCGCTCATCGCGGCCTCCGTCGCGGCCGAGACGCTCGCGGGCGGAGGCTGTGTCCTATGGCTCGACCTTGATCACAATGGCGCGCCATCAATCCTCGCCCGCCTGCGAGCATTCGGAGTCCCTGACGCGGTGCTCGCCGACCCGATGCGCTTTCGGCTCGCCGTCGTGGACGACCGGCACCAACTTGACACGATCGTCGCGATGTCATCCCGTGAAGGAGGCGTGCCCGAGCTTGCTGTGGTCGACTCCGTCGGCGAGCTCGTTGGTCTGTACGGCGGCGACCAGAATTCAGACGCCGACTACACGGCGATCAACCGCGCCACTCTCGCGCGCCTCGCATCCGCGGGGGCATGTGTCATCGCGATCGATCACCTGGCAAAGGGCACCGACTCGCGCGCGTACGGCGCGGCAGGCTCCGTTGCGAAGAAGCGCGCCGTCGACGGCGTGATGCTCCGGGTTGAGCTCGTGCGACCGTTCGCACCGGGTCAGGGTGGACGAGCACGCCTCCTCGTCGTGAAGGACCGCCACGGTGGCGTGCGGGAGGTTTCTGCGCCGGGCAAGGCGTCACTCGCCGCCTCCTTCGAGATCACGCCGGGTGTTGCTCTGCGCTGGCGTTTCTGGGCGCCGAATTCGGCTGAAGCGGGGCGTGATGGCAAAGACTTGACCGTCGATCCGACGGCGTCAAGAGTCTCGGTCGATGTTGCAACCCTGGCGGCGATGACCCCGCCCCCGGCAAGTCGCCGCGACGTTCAAGAACGGTGCGGATGGGGCACGAGCCGCGCACAGGCAGCACTCGCTGCTTGGCGAACCGCCTTTTAGTCGAGGGTTCGCAGTGGTCCTGGTCCTCCTACCTAAGGGTAGGAGGACCATCAGGACCACGCTCACGAGATCCCTGGAATCGTTGAAAAGACGCGGAAATCGGTGGTCCTGAGTGGTCCTCTGGATGGTCCTCGGGACCAGTACCGGAACCTGCGTCCTACGTGGATAGTCTGACCTCGTGGAAGCTCTGATGCCTGCAACTGTTGGCGCACTGATCGCCTTTGTCGGCGGCCTCATTGGCGCCTGGATTCAGGGACGCCGGGAGCATGCGCGTTGGGTGCGCGATCGACGATTTGAGACCTATGTTGAACTGCTCCGTGGCCTCGACTATCTCAAGCGCCAGATCGCTATCGGCGCCCCTTTGTCCCAGGAGGAGATCGCGCGGATAGACGATGAAGTTGCCGCCTTCTATGTCCTGGGGCCGAGATCAGTCGACGAGGCCGCCGAAGCCGTAATCAAGGCCGTGATTGGCGGCGACGCAACAGCAGCGGATGCGGCGATGGACAAGCTTGTCCGCGAAGCCACATCCGCTCTTGGAGTCAAGGAGCGTCGACAATCTCGACCCCGGCTGACTCGTCAGTAGCGGGTGGAGCCCCCGACATTGATGCCGAGGGCTCCCGCCGCGTGGATACCTTCAAGTTCAAGTTGAAGATTAGGTGACTCTATGCGGGTGAATCCGGATTAGCGAACCACAGCACGCGCCGCCCGTTCTGCACGCGCCGCACGAGACCGCGTTCGACGGCCAGCCGCAGGATGGGACGCACAGAGTTGTGCGAAAGACCGGGCCGGCGCAGAGCCTCGATCTCGCCGCCTGTGAGCGGCCCACGCTCCCGCAGGAGATCGACGACCCGCTGCACGGTCGCGTCCTCCCGAGCCGTGAGAGCGGCCCGTTCGCGCTCGACTGCCTCCGTCTCACGGCGCTCCTTCGCGAACGCCTCCTGATCAGCCAGGGCCGCCTGAAACCATCGCTCCAGCGCCGCTGAGTGCCGCTCCTGCGCCTCGTTGATGTCCCAGCGATCGGCACCCGCTGCGCGGAGTTCGGTCACGCGAGCCGCCGCGTTGTCGATCGCGACGCGGAGCCCGCGCGTGGCCTCGGTGTGCTCGGCCTCCCGGATCAGCGGCTCATCCGAGGTCCGCGCGCGCACCATCTGGATCGAGTCCGCGAGTAGCCGATCGGTGCTCGTCATGACGCCTCGTCCGCCCCATCGCGCCCCACAAGTACTCCTGCTGCCCGTTCGAGGTACGTAGACAGCGCGTCCGCGAGGCCGAGCAACTCGGCGCCCTGCCGCTGGAGGTGCTCTCCGGCGGAGGCGATCGCGAAACGCGTGCTGCTGAGCACGTTGAGCGCGCCGGGAAGTAGCCGCGCCGCCGTCTCGTCCCGCGCTGTGGTCACCGCAGTAGCCCTGCGACGCGACGGTACTCGGGGTCGAGGTCAATCGGACCACGCTCGGCTTGCTCCGCGGCGACGGCCTGCTGGAGCTGTCGCGTGTCGCGGTAGCCGAGCGCGGAGGCAATCTGGTTGAAGCCGATATCGAGGCGCGACGCGATGCCCGCGACGCGAATCGCGCGGCGCACGACTGCCGCGAAGATTCGCTCGGTATCGTCCGGCGCCGACCACCGTCCCCGGCTCGCGATCGTCGCGCCGAAGTCCGCACGCGGTGTCGCCGCGATGGCATACCCGAGCCTCTGCAGAAGGGGCAACGCATCGCCGCTGTCACGCAGCGTCACCAGCGTGAGCGCCTCAGCCTCAGCAACGGCCAGTGCGTGCGCTCCGGCGTCGTTGAGGGCGCGGTCGAGGGCCTCCGCGGCTGTCTCGCCGTGCTTGTTGCGAATCGGCTCGACGGGAACTGCGGCCGCGCGGTCGGCATCCTCCGCCTCTCGTGCCGCAGCCTCGTTGCGGGCCGTGATTTCGGCCATGTTCGGGACAGCATCGGGGCTTTCGGCCGCTGTGTTCGCCTCCGGCGCAGCTGGTGGAGCGGCGGAGTCATCTTCGTCCACGACATCAGGCGCGTCCAGAAACTCGGTCACAGCAGCGGCGAGGCCGTCGATCGTCGACGCCACGGATCGAAGAGCATCCCGAAGTGCGGCGAGGATCTCCGTTGCACCCACGGTCGCATCTGCGGCCAATTCGGGCGAGGGCGCCGACGTTTCGGGGGAGCCGAAGTGGAGCACGGCCCCACTCATCGGGCGACCTCAGTCAGGAGGCGAGCAACGCGGCCCGCGGCCTCTGTGACGACACCGACCGCCTCGTCCTGACTCTGGACGGGTGGGGCATCCTCGGCTGCCGCTGGGCGGCCGCGCGTCAGTTGCGCAAGGGCTGCCGCCGCCGCTTCGGCGGACACCGGCAGGACGGTCGCGGGCGGCTCTACCCATTCACCGAGGTTCGCCCGCAGTGGTCGGCCGAGGTCGAGAAGTTCGTCCGTGTCGATGGATTCGCTGGGCTCGTAAGTGCTCACGCGGCGGCTCCTTCCGGGGCGGTGCTGGACATGCGTCGAGCGCCGAGAGACCATGCAGCACGCCGCAGTTCATCCCGGGTGAGGCGTACGCCGAGTTGCCCCAGCGGCGTCGCTTGGAGAACGGCGTCTACCTCATGTCGCACGATGCGTGCGCCGACGTGGCCAGATGCCAGCTCGCGGCGAGCGTCGGGCGACAGGTGGGGGAGCGCTGCGATCAGGAGGCGAGAGGTCAGGGGGGCGCTCATGCAGCAACCTCCGCGTCCGACGCTCGGAGGCGTCCGGCGGCGTTTTCGACGTCGACTAGCGGCGTCTGCAGCGTGGCCGCAAGGTCGGCGAGGCGGACACGCACGCGCCCGCGGATGCGGACGGCCGGGAGCTCTCGCGCGAGCACGAGCCGGCGCACCGCGGGCAGGGTCAGGCCGGAGATCGCTGCCACTTCGCTGAGGTCGAGTGTCAGGGGCGGCGGGGGAGTGGTGTGTATCATTTTCATCCTTTCGCGATACACTTTTGCCTGATCAAGTCAGGATTCACTCCAATTCTCCCAGGTCATTGTCGCCAAATCGCTTCCGTGATCGTGGGTTGTCGCCGGTATGCGAAATTCGCTTCCGAGCTACCGCCCGTTTACTCTCCGAACATCGCGTTCAGGCGTGCCGCGAGAGCTTGGTCGCCCGATTCGAATGCATGCGCATAGATCTGTGCGGCACGCATGGTGGTGTGTCCGAGCCTCCGTTGAACGTCTGGTGCGCCGCCGCCTGCCGCATACGCCAGGCTCGCCCCGGTGTGGCGGAGGTCATGCCAGCGCAGAGCGGTACCCAAGCCGGCCCGCTCCTGTGCTGCACGGAATGCCGCCGAGAGATAGGCGGTCCCCAGGATGCCGCCGGAGGACGTGCCGAACACGAGTGCGTCGGGATCGTCGGGAATGAACGCATCCAGATGAGCGCGCAGGGCGTCCGTGGCGAACTCGGGCAGTGCAACGACGCGGCGGCTGCCGCGGGTCTTGGGCGACCCGAACCGGCGCGGCTCGCCCTTTAGCTCGATCACGGCCCGTTCAACCCGCAGCGTCCCCGCATCGAGGTCGACGTGTCGACGCGCGAGTGCTCGCAATTCGCCCGAACGCAGGCCCGACCACGCCGCTATGACGACCGCCGCTCGGTAGCGCTCTGGCATGGCCGCCGCGAGCGCCCTGATCTGCTCCGGGGTCGCGGGAGTGCGCTCCGGCGACTGCACCTGACCAGCCCCGATGACCTGGCAGACCTGACGCGCAATGAGTCCGTCACGGTGCGCGGCGTTCGTCACGGTGCGCAGCACTCGATAGGCGCCCGCCACCGCCGCGGAGCCGTCCGTCTGGCGCCTTCCCGGAGCCGGGCTACCTGCGGCCCCCCAGGCCTCCAGGAGAGCCCGGGAGGGGCGCCCCGTCTGTGGTATCGGCATCTGCTGCCTTTGCGCCCACAGGCGCGCCGGGTGCCCTCCTGAGCGCCGCCCACCGCCCGTGTGGGCCTGCGCCGCACGCCGCGTGATCTCCGCGTACCATTCCCGGACACGGCGCGGCGTGATCGCGTCGAGGCGCTCATCCCCGAGATCCGGGAGTATCCATCGGTCGAGGGAGTGCCGATAGTTCGCGCGCGTGCGCGGTGCGAGATCGGCCCGTGAGGCGAGCCAGGTGTCAGCGTAGGCACGCAGTGTCTCCGCTCCTGCGCGAGGATCGATCCATGACCCGTCCGCCTGCGCCGTCGCCTGGGCGGCTAGCCAGACGGAGGCCTCCCTCTGGCTAGCAAAGGTCTTCGGTGCGCGAATGACCTCGCCCTCACGTCTGTAGAGGGCACGAAAGCGATCTCCCCGGCGTTCAATCGAGCCGAAGGAGGCGGGATTGCGTCGTGAGATGCCGGTCTTTCGACTCGTCATTGGTTACCTCGCGCGATCGAGTGCGGCCGCGAGTTCATTTACGGCAACGATGATTCCGGCCGTGCGTTCGGGGGTGACCAGCACCTCGCTGCCAATGCGCGCCAGGTGCAAGCTCCTCTCGCCGCAGATGGCGGTGAGTTCCGCCGCGCCTTCGTCTTCCACGAGTGCATCGAGCGCCGCCAGCGTGTCGAGTACGGGAAACTCGATGCAGCAGTCGTGCCACCAGAGCCAGACAGAGCCACCGCCCATCTGAACGTGGAGGGCTCGGCGCCTTCCGGTGTCGGGCTCAAGGGCGCGTGCACGCGCGATAGGGCCTCTGTATGGCCTGGTGGGGAGTGTGATGGACATGCGATCCTCCAGTGATAGCGGGACCGCGAACCCCAAGAGTGGGACTCGCGATAGTTTCCGCCGGAGGTCTGGACTCGTCCGGTGTCACAGGAATGGCCTTTGATCAGGCATTTTCCAGGAGAGGGGATGACGGGAATCGAACCCGCACCATCAGTTTGGAAGACTGAGGCTCTACCATTGAGCTACATCCCCGAGGCCGCGCGGAAGCGGCATCCCGAAGAGTCTACAAGGTCTTGTCGGCTAGACTGACCAACGGCCGTTAGACGGCGCACGCGACCTGCAACGGTGAGTGCGCGCCCGGGGCGTAGCTCAGCTTGGTAGAGCGCCCGCTTTGGGAGCGGGAGGCCGCAGGTTCAAATCCTGTCGCCCCGACAGAACGACCCCAAGACCTAAGAAACCACGGACGCGCACGTGCGCGTCCGGACACGAGGAGAACAACAGGCATGGTCACCAGCACCGTCGAGAAGCTCAGCCCGACGCGGGTCAAGCTGCACATCACGGTCACCCCGGACGAGCTCAAGCCGAGCATCTCGCACGCGTACGAGCACATCGCCCAGGACATCCAGATCCCCGGTTTCCGCAAGGGCAAGGTCCCCGCGCCGATCATCGATCAGCGCGTCGGGCGCGGCGCCGTGATCGAGCACGCCGTGAGCGAAGGCCTCGACAACTTCTACCGCGAAGCCGTCACCGCCAACGAGATCCGCATCGTCGGCCGTCCGTCCGCCGAGGTCATCGAGTGGCCCAGCGACAAGGACTTCTCGGGTGACCTCAAGGTCGAGGTCGAGGTGGACGTCCGCCCCGAGTTCGACCTGCCCGCCCTCGACGACGTCACGGTCGAGGTGGATGCCGTCGAGACCGACGACGCCGCCGTCGACGCCGAGCTCGACCGCCTCCGCGGCCGCTTCGGCACCCTCGTGACCGTCGACCGTCCCGCGGCGAAGGGCGACTTCGTCGAGCTCAACCTCGTCGCCACCATCGACGGTGCCGAGATCGACCGCGCCGAGGGCGTCTCGTACGAGGTCGGTTCGGGCGAGCTGCTCGAGGGCATCGACGAGGCCGTCGAGTCGCTCACCGCCGGTGAGGACACGACGTTCCGCAGCAAGCTCGTCGGCGGCGACCACGCCGGCGACGAGGCCGAGGTGTCCGTCACCGTCACCGCCGTGAAGGAGCGCGAGCTTCCCGAGGCCGACGACGACTTCGCCCAGATGGCCAGCGAGTTCGACACCATCGCCGAGCTGCGCGACAGCCTCGCCGAGCGCGTCTCCGAGCAGTCGGTGTACGTCCAGGGCGCCGCGGCGCGCGACAAGCTCATCGAGGCCCTCCTCGCCAAGGTCGAGATCCCCGTTCCCGCGCAGCTCGTCGAGGATGAGGTGCACGCGCACCTCGAGGGCGAGGGACGCCTCGAGGACGACGAGCACCGCGCCGAGGTCACCGAGGCCAGCGAGAAGCAGTTCCGCACCCAGATGATCCTCGACAAGCTCGCCGAGGCGCACGACGTGCAGGTCTCGCAGGAGGAGCTGACCCAGTACCTCATCCAGTCCGCCGCGCAGTACGGCATGGCGCCCCAGGAGTTCGTCGACGCGCTCCAGCAGGGCAACCAGCTCCCGGCGATGGTCGGCGAGGTCGCCCGCAACAAGGCCCTCGCGATCGCGCTCGGCAAGGTGTCGGTCGTCGACACCAACGGCAAGACGGTCAACCTGACCGGCTTCATCGTCGAGGACGAGGCGGAGGCCGAGGAAGAGGTCGTCGCCGAGGCGCAGGAGATCGCCGACGAGGCCGCCGACGCCGAGGCGAAGCCCGCCAAGAAGGCCCCGGCCCGCAAGCCGGCCGCCAAGAAGGCCGACGCGGATGCCGCCGAGAAGCCGGCCGCGAAGAAGCCCGCCGCCAAGAAGGCTCCGGCCAAGAAGGCGGACGCCGAGTAAAGCTCGCGGCGCGGAGCGTTTCGACTCGCTGCGCTCGCTCAACGACCGGTCGCGGCGGGGGAGCGTTTCGACTCGCTGCGCTCGCTCAACGACCGGGCGCGGCGGGGGAGCGTTCGACTCGCTCCGCTCGCTCAACGACCGGGTACCCCGGTGCGAAGGGTCGGATGCCACGGCATCCGGCCCTTCGTCGTCCCCGAGACGGCGCGCCCGACACGGTGCTCCGCCGACGGCGAACACGGGCGAGGCGGACGGCGCGCGCAGATAGATTCAATGGCGTACGGAAACCCGGAATCAGGAGTATCCATGGCTGAACCACTTGTCGCTACGAGCGTCTTCGACAGGCTGCTGAGAGACCGCATCATCTGGCTCGGGTCGGAGGTGCGTGACGAGAACGCGAACGAGATCTGCGCCAAGATCCTGCTCCTCGCGGCCGAGGACAGCGAGAAGGACATCTACCTCTACATCAACTCGCCCGGCGGATCGATCACGGCCGGCATGGCGATCTACGACACGATGCAGTTCGTGCCGAACGACATCGTCACCGTCGGCATCGGCATGGCCGCATCGATGGGCCAGCTGCTGCTCACCGCCGGCACGAAGGGCAAGCGCTACATCACGCCCAACGCTCGTGTGCTGCTGCACCAGCCCCACGGCGGCTTCGGCGGAACCGCGAGCGACATCCAGACCCAGGCGCAGCTCATCCTCGACATGAAGAAGCGTCTCGCGGAGATCACGGCGGCGCAGACGGGCAAGTCCGTCGAGCAGGTCAACGCCGACGGCGACCGCGACCGCTGGTTCTCCGCCGAGGAGGCCCTCGCCTACGGCTTCGTCGACCACATCCGCGAATCGGCCACCGATGTCATCGGCGGCGGCGGCACCAAGAACTGAAGGACCCGATCATGAACATGCCCACCGCCGGCATCCCGCAGGGCTTCCAGATGCCCTCCAGCCGCTACATCCTGCCCCAGTTCGAGGAGCGCACCGCCTACGGCTACAAGCGCCAGGACCCGTACAACAAGCTGTTCGAAGACCGCGTGATCTTCCTCGGCGTGCAGGTCGACGACGCCTCGGCCGACGACGTCATGGCTCAGCTGCTCGTGCTCGAGTCCCAGGACCCCGACCGCGACATCGTCATGTACATCAACTCGCCGGGCGGCTCGTTCACGGCCATGACCGCGATCTACGACACCATGCAGTACGTGTCGCCGCAGATCCAGACCGTCGTACTGGGCCAGGCCGCCTCGGCCGCCTCGGTGCTGCTGGCCGCCGGCGCCCCCGGCAAGCGCCTCGCACTGCCGAACGCCCGCATCCTGATGCACCAGCCCGCCGTCGGCGAGGCCGGACACGGCCAGGCGTCGGACATCGAGATCCAGGCCGCGGAGATCATGCGCATGCGCACGTGGCTGGAGGAGACGATGGCCCGGCACACCAACCGCACGCAGGAGCAGGTCAACAAGGACATCGACCGCGACAAGATCCTCTCGGCGTCCGAGGCGCTCGAGTACGGCATCGTCGACCAGGTGCTGACCTCGCGCAAGCGGGTTCCCGCGGCGCTGACCGCCTGATCCCGCGGCATCCGCCGACCGAGGCCCCGTCGTCCCGCCGACGACGGGGCCTCGTCATACGTCGAGACGTTCACTTCCGTGTCGCAATCCGCCGAGATGTCGGTCTCAGCGGTTAGGCTCGAAACGCATCCCTGAGAGTTTTCTGGAGGAGGGGCATCATGGCTCGCATCGGTGAGAGCGCCGACCTGTTCAAATGCTCCTTCTGCGGCAAGAGCCAGAAGCAGGTGCAGCAGCTGATCGCCGGTCCCGGCGTGTACATCTGCGACGAGTGCGTCGAGCTGTGCAACGAGATCATCGAAGAGCGCATGGCGGAGTCTTCCGACGGCGTCGTCAGCGACTTCGACCTCCCCAAGCCGCGCGAGATCTTCTCGTTCCTCGAGGAGTACGTCGTCGGCCAGGATGCCGCCAAGAAGGCCCTCTCGGTCGCCGTCTACAACCACTACAAGCGCGTCCGCGCCCACGGCACCCTGCAGAGCGCCGAGCAGCGGGCCGATGAGGTCGAGATCGCGAAGAGCAACATCCTGCTCCTCGGCCCCACCGGATGCGGCAAGACCTATCTGGCGCAGACGCTCGCGAAGCGGTTGAACGTCCCCTTCGCGGTGGCCGACGCGACGGCACTGACCGAGGCGGGCTACGTCGGCGAAGACGTCGAGAACATCCTCCTGAAGCTCCTGCAGGCCGCCGACTTCGACGTCAAGCGGGCCGAGACGGGCATCATCTACATCGACGAGGTCGACAAGATCGCCCGGAAGGCCGAGAACCCCTCCATCACCCGCGACGTGTCGGGCGAGGGCGTCCAGCAGGCGCTGCTGAAGATCCTCGAGGGGACCGTGGCCTCGGTGCCCCCGCAGGGCGGCCGCAAGCATCCCCACCAGGAGTTCATCCAGATCGACACGACGAACGTGCTGTTCATCGTGGCCGGTGCGTTCGCCGGTCTCGAGGACATCATCTCGTCGCGGGTGGGCAAGCACGGCGTCGGCTTCGGCGCCCCCCTGCAGGAGAAGGGCAAGGAGCTCGACCTGTTCAGCGAGGTCGAGCCGGAGGACCTGCACAAGTTCGGCCTGATCCCCGAGTTCATCGGCCGCCTGCCCGTGGTCACCTCCGTCGCTCCGCTGGACCAGACCGCGCTGATCGAGATCCTCACCGGACCGAAGAACGCGTTCGTCAAGCAGTACCAGCGCATGTTCGAGCTCGACGGCGCCGAGCTCGAGTTCGAGGAGGACGCGCTCCGCGCGATCGCCGATCTCGCCGTGGCCCGCAAGACCGGCGCCCGCGGCCTGCGCGCGATCCTCGAAGACGTCCTCGGTCCGATCATGTTCGAGATCCCCTCGACAGAAGACGTCGCCAAGGTGATCGTCACCCGCGCCGCCGTGACCGAAGGTGCTCCGCCGACCCTCGTGCTGGAGCACAAGCGCAAGAGCGCCTGACCCCGGTGACGGCACCGGATCCGGCCCGCACGCCGCAGAGCACGGGTCTTCGCGTCCTCCGCGTCGCACTCGCGACGATCATGGCCGCCCTCATCGTCGCCGGCGTCGGCGCCGTGACCTTCATGCACGCCTTCGGACCGCGCGACGGGGAGTCGATCGCGCACGATCGTGTGGATGCCGCGGCGCGTGCGCTCGAACACCGCCTGTCGGCGCCCCACACGGCCACGGATGCCGAGACTCTCGCCGCCACGCAGTTCGGCGACATCGGGGGCGCCCACATCGACCCCTACGCCTGGCGCGGCACGACCTCCGACGCGGACGGCGCCCGCGTCGACGTCGCGATCCGTGTCGACGTCGGCTCCCAGCCGTCGAGGGAGCTGTTCCAGCCCGGGGTCGCGGCGGGCAGCGCTCAGGAGTGCTTCCGCTTCCACGTGCGAGAGAGCCGCGCGTGGTACCGCCCGATCGACTGCCCCGCCAGCATCCCCCCGGCGACCCCGTCCGCATCGCCGACCGCTTCGGCGTCTCCGGCGCCGGCGACACCGACATCCACCCCGTGATGTGCGGGCGGCCGGGGCACGGTGCCCGGCCGCCCGCACGCACGCGCGTCAGCCGGCGAGACCCCGGCGGGCGAGCAGCGGCGCGATGACCGCGTCGCGACCGCGGAAGTCCCGGTA
Source organism: Microbacterium sp. MPR-TSA4 (assembly GCF_058792815.1). Classification (NCBI taxonomy): domain Bacteria; kingdom Bacillati; phylum Actinomycetota; class Actinomycetes; order Micrococcales; family Microbacteriaceae; genus Microbacterium; species Microbacterium sp. MPR-TSA4. The sequence goes on along the minus strand of NZ_JBXAFF010000002.1, from coordinate 62,707 downwards.
GGCCTCGAGCGGATCCTTCGAGCCTCCGACGCCCAGCAGACGCTCGCGGAAGCGGTCGCCTCCCGCACGTGTGAGCCCGCCGTTCTCCTTGAACCACTCGACGGTGTCGGCGTCGAGCACCTCGCTCCAGATGTACGAGTAGTAGCCGGCGCTGTACCCGCCCGAGAAGACGTGGGCGAAGTAGGTGGAGGAGTAGCGGGTGGGGACGACGGGGTTGTCCAGACCGATGTCCGCGAGGGCGGAGGCCTCGAAGCCCGCCACGTCCTCGACGGCGTCCGCGGCCGCGAGGTCGAGGGAGTGCCAGGCCTGATCGAGCCAGGCGGCGGCGAGGTACTCACTGGTCGCGAAGCCCTGGTTGAAGGCTTCGGAGGCGTGGAGCTTGTCGACGACGTCCTGGGGGAGCGGCTCGCCCGTGTCCACGTGCCGAGCGTAGGCCGAGAGGATCTCGGGCCAGAGGATCCACATCTCGTTCACCTGGCTCGGGAACTCCACGAAGTCGCGGAAGACCGCCGTCCCCGCGAAGTGGGGGAAGGTGACGGTCGCGAACAGGCCGTGCAGCGCGTGGCCGAACTCGTGGAAGAGGGTGGTGACCTCGTCGAGGGTCAGCAGCGTCGGCATCCCCGGGGCGGGCTTGGGCACATTGAGGTTGTTGACGACGATGGGACGCGTGCCGCGCAGACGCGACTGCGTGACGATGGAGTTCATCCACGCACCGCCCCGCTTGGTGTCGCGCGTGTACAGATCGAACAGGAACAGCCCCAGCTCCGACCCGTCGGCGTTGTGGACCTCGAAGACCCGCACGTCGGGGTGGTACGCGGGAAGGTCGGGGCGCTCGGTGAACGTGATGCCGTACAGGGCCGTGGCCGCATGGAACACGCCGTCGATGAGGACCCGTTCGGCCTCGAACCACGGACGCAGCGCGGTGCGGTCGAGGTCGTACTCGGCCGCCCGCACCCGCTCGGTGTAGAAGGCCCAGTCGTGTGCCTCGAGCGGGAAGGGTGCGGACTCGGCATCCACCATCGCCTGCAGCGCCGCCTGCTCGGAGCGGGCGTTCGCCGCCGCCGGTGCCGCCAGCTCCCGCAGCAGCGCGTGCACGGCTCCGGGCGAGCCCGCGGTCTCGTCACTCGTGACGTAGGCCGCGTGGTTTTCGTAGCCCAGCAATGCCGCCCGCTGGGCACGCAGGCGCACGATCCGGCGTAGCACGTCGCGGTTGTCGTGGGCGTTTCCCCGAGACCCCCGGGCGCGCGATGCCTCCAGTAGCCGGCGACGGCTGTCGCGCCGGGTGAGGCTGGACAGATAGGGATGCCCGGTGAACAGCGTGAGCGTCACGACATACCGCCCGGGGAGGCCGCGATCCACCGCGTTCTGCGCGGCGGCGGACAGCTCACCGTCGGTGAGACCGTCGAGCTCGTCCGCGTCGTCGAAGACCACCGCGAGCTCGTTCGTGTCGGCCAGGAGGTTCTTCTCGAACGTCGTCGTCAGCACCGAGAGGTGCTGGTTCAGCTCGGTGAGCTGCGCCTTCTGGGCATCGTCCAGGCCGGCGCCGGCGTGCGTCATCTCGCGGAACCGGCGTTCCACGAGATAGCGCTCCTCCGGTGACAGGTCGAGGCCCTCGCGGCTCTCGTACACGGCGCGCACGCGCGCGTAGAGGGCGCTGTCCAGCTGCACGGCATCGTGGTGCGCGGCCATCAGCGGCGCCAGGGTCTCTTCGATCTGCTGGATCTCGGGCGTCGCGTCGGCGGAGGAGACGGTGTAGAAGGTCCGCGAGACCTGACCGAGCAGGTCGCCGGCACGCTCGAGCGCCACGATCGTGCTCTCGAACGTCGGGGCGGACTCATCGCCGATGATCGCGTCGATCTCCGCACGGTGGCGGGCGAACGCCTCGGTGAAGGCGGGGAGATAGTGCGCGGGCGAGATCGAGGGGTAGTCGGGGAGTCCGTAGGGCAGGGAGGAGGGCGTCAGCAGGGGGTGGGGATCGACGTCGGTCATGACACCAGCGTAGGCCGGTTCCGTGCAAAGATTCACTTGCAAAGCAATCTTTGCAACGCTATCTTTGCACCATGACCACAGACGACGCGGCCCCTGCCGTCCCGAACGCGCGCGAGGAGGAGCGCCGGCTCGATGCCGGCGCCCTGCGCGCGCTCGCGCACCCGCTCCGCATCGAGATCTACGACATCCTCAACCAGTACGGCCCCCAGACGGCGAGCTCCCTGGCGGCGATGACGGGGGAGTCCTCCGGCGCGACGAGCTATCACCTGCGCGCCCTCGCGAAGCACGATCTCATCCGCGAAGTCAGCGACCGCGGCACGGGGCGGGAGCGCTGGTGGGAGCGCCCCAAGGGCGGCATCTCCTTCACGAACCCGGAGGCGATGAAGACGCCCGCGGGCAAGGCCGCGACCCAGCTCGTCATGAGCGAGTTCCTCACCCGCCGCCATCAGCAGCTGATGCGCTACGTCAACGAGACGCTCATCTCCGCCGAGAGTCTCGACGAGGCCGAGGCCATGATCGCCACCTCCACGCTGCGGCTCACGTCCGCGCAGATGGAGGCCTTGGCGACCGAGATCCACGAGGTCGTGCTGCGCTACGTCGACCTCTACCGCGACCAGACCGGCGAGGGCCTGCGCCCGGTCAGCATCCGCACCGACCTGTTCCCCCTCCCCGACGAAGGACTCAGCTCATGACCGTTCCCACCGCTTCTCCGGATGCCGCCGCGCCGGCATCCGCACCGGACGTGCCCGTGCACAAGCGTCCGCTGGGCCGGGGCTTCCGCACCCTCTGGTCGGCCGCCGTCTTCAGCAACCTCGCCGACGGCATCGGCCGCACGGCCGTGCCGCTGATCGCCATCACGCTCAGCTCCGACCCCCTGGTGATCTCGGTGCTGACCGCGCTCGCCTTCCTGCCCTGGCTGGTCTTCGGGTTGCCGGCCGGCATGATCGTCGACCGGCTCGACCGTCGCTACGTCATGGCGCTGGCCAACGTGATCCGCGGCGGCGTCGCACTGTGGCTCGCGATCCTCGCCGCCTCCGGAGGACTCACCCTCTGGGCGTTGTTCGCCGCGACCCTGATCTTCGGCCTCGGCGAGACCCTGTTCGACAACGCCACGAACGCGGTCATTCCCGGTGTCGTGGAGCGGGATCAGCTGGATCGCGCCAACGGGTGGGTCCAAGCCGCCCAGGTCACCGTGGACAGCTTCATCGCGACGCCGATCTCGGGTGTGCTGTTCGCCGTCTCGCTCGCCCTTCCGCTGTGGATCGGCTCGGCGGGCTACCTCGTGCCGGTCGTGCTCGCCCTGCTGCTGCCGCTGTCGGCGGCGCGCTCGCTCCGCGGCGACACGGCCGCGACCGCCACCGCGGACACGACACCCGCGCCGCGGACCGGCACGCGCGACGCCCTCGCCTATCTCTGGCACCACCGGTATCTGCGCACCATGGTGATGTTCACGGCCTTCACCGGAAGCGCCCTCGCCTTCGCGCAGGCCGTCCTCGTGCTGTTCTTCATCGACGCCATGGCCGTGCCCGCGGCCGCGATCGGATTCGTCACGGCGGGCATCGGCGTCGGCGCCCTCTGCGGCTCCCTCGTCTCACCGCGCCTGGTCGCGCGCTGGGGTCGCGGGCCGGTCATGTTCTGGGCGATCTTCAGCGGCGGCATCGCCATGCTCCTCACGGGGCTCGCTCCGTCGATCTGGACCGCCATCATCGCGTTCGCCCTCGCGGCGTGCGCCGTGTCGATCTGGAACGTGCCGTGGGGCAGTCTCCGCCAGCAGATCGTGCCCCCCGAGATCTTCGGCCGCGTGCTCGGAGTGGCCCGCACCGTGACGTGGGGGCTGTTCCCGATCGCGACGATCCTCGGCGGCTTGGTCGCCCGTGTCGATCTGCGTCTGCCGTTCCTCGTGGGCGGCGCCGCGACGGCCATCGTCGCCCTGCTCGGCGTGCGGCTGCTCATCGTGGGAACCCGCGAGGCGGGAGCCGAACTGCCGTGAGACGGGCGCGGCCCCCGCGTCGGAGGGGCGTCGGTGTCGGTGACCGCCGCTAGCGTCGTCGGCATGGCACGAATCATCTACGACACCGCCGCCTCGCTCGACGGGTTCATCGCCGACGCCGACAACGCGCTCGCGTGGCTGTTCGCCGCGGCGGGTGACGCGGAACCCGACCCGGAGCTGCTGCCGTCGGATGCGGGGGTCCTCGTGGAGGGATCGACCACCTACGAGTGGGTGCTCGCCGCCGAAGACCTGCTCTCGCACCCCGAACGCTGGCAACAGCTCTACGCGGACAAGCCGACCTTCGTCTTCACCACGCGTGCACTCCCGGTCCCCGTCGGTGCGGACGTCACCCTGGTGTCCGGCTCGGTCGCCGAGGCGCTGCCGCAGATCCGTGCGGCCGCAGGCGATCGCGACATCTGGGTCGTCGGCGGCGGCGACCTGGCCGGCCAGTTCTTCGACGCCGGCGCCCTCGACGAGATCGCCGTGTCGATCGCACCCGTGACACTCGGCGGCGGCGCGCCGGTGCTGCCGCGACGCATCGAGTCCGACCGCCTCACCCTGCGCCGTGCCGACGCGGTCGGTCCGTTCGCCCGCCTCGTCTACCGCGTCGAGGCCGCAGCCGGGCACACCGACTGACGGCCGTTCCCGCAGTCAGGCGAAGTCGTCCTCGTCGTCGTGCCGCACGACCACCTCGCCGGATGCCGTGGCCTCCACGATCACACCGGTATCGAGTTCCGCGATCGGGCGGCCTTCGAGGAACGTGAGGGTCCACCGCGGACGCGGCTGTCCCAGCTCGTCGCGGGGGAGCGCACGATCGACGGCGTGGATCTGCCCTCGCAGCACCGCCGGAACGGCCGCGGGCGGCTCGTCGCCGCTCGTCCATCGGGTTCCGAGCTGCATCTCAGGCCTCCGGCGCGAGCTCGACGGCATCCACGACGAGGGCCTCGCCGCCGCCGACCAGCTGCAGGTCGGAGATCCGACCGACGGCCTTGAGATCGCCCTCGGCGAGGCGCAGTGCGGCGATCGTCGCGTCATCCCCGCGCAGGACGAGGCGCGCGACCGGCGTCTTCTGCGACGCCTTGGCCTCCGTCTTCGCACGGCGGATGCCGATGAGCGCGGCGCTCGCGGCGACGAGGATCGCGGGGTCGCCGTCGATGCCCGCCGGCTCGGGCCAGGGCGCGGTGTGCACCGAACCGTCCTCGAACCACGACCACGCCTCCTCCGCGGCGAACGCGAGCACCGGCGCGAGCAGGCGCAGCAGCGTCGAGAGGGCCAGCCGCAGTGCGAGCGCGGCCGAGGCCTGGCCCACATCGGTCTGGTTGTAGGCGCGCTCCTTCACGAGCTCGAGGTAGTCGTCGCAGAAGGTCCAGAAGAAGGCCTCGGTGATCTCCAGCGCGCGGGCGTGGTCGTAGGCCTCGAACGCCTTCGTCGCGTCGCGCACGACCTGGTCGAGGGTCGCGAGCATCGCGGCATCCAGGGCGTGCGTCACCTCGGCGCCCGCGGGCACGGGGAACGACAGCACGAACTTCGCCGCGTTCAGGACCTTGATCGCGAGCCGACGGCCGATCTTGACCTGCGTCGGGTTCTGGGGGTCGAAGGCGGCGTCGGCGCCCAGCCGGCTCGAAGCCGCCCAGTAGCGCACCGCGTCGGTGCCGTGCTGATCGAGGATGTCGGCGGGCGTGACGACGTTGCCCTTCGACTTCGACATCTTCTTGCGGTCGGGATCGACGATGAAGCCGCTGATGGCGGCATCCGTCCACGGAGCCCTGTCGTCCTCGAGCGCGGAGCGCACCATCGTGGAGAACAGCCACGTGCGGATGATGTCCTGGCCCTGCGGGCGCAGGTCGAACGGCGCGACGAGGTTCCACAGCTCGTCGTCACGCTGCCACCCGCCCGCGAGCTGCGGCGTGAGCGACGACGTGGCCCACGTGTCGAAGATGTCCTTCTCGCCCTCGAACCCGCCGGGGACGCCGCGCTGGTCCTCCGTGAACCCGGGCGGCACGTCGGTCGTCGGATCCACCGGCAGGCTCGCGGCCGCGGCCGTGATCACGCCGCCCTCGACGCGGTCGCCGTTCTCGTCCAGCGGGTACCAGACCGGGATCGGCACGCCGAAGAAACGCTGACGGCTGATGAGCCAGTCTCCGGTGAGGCCGTTGGTCCAGTTCTCGTAGCGCACGCGCATGAAGTCGGGATGCCAGTTCATGCCCTGGCCGAGCGCGATGAGCTTGTCGCGGAACGCCTCGTCGCGGGCGCCGTTTCGCAGGTACCACTGGCGCGTCGAGACGATCTCGAGGGCGCGGTCGCCCTTCTCGTAGAACTTCACCGGGTGGCTGAACGGGGTCGAGACCCCGAGCAGCTCGCCCGACGCCTCGAGGAGCTCGACCATCTTCTTCTTCGCGCTGAAGACCGTGAGGCCGGCGATCTCGGCGTACGCGCTCTTGGCGGCATCCGTCACGAGCGCGTCGGGCGCCTCGGCGAGGATGCGGCCGTCCTGGCCGAGGATCGTGCGGTTGGGCAGGTCGAGTTCACGCCACCAGATGATGTCGGTGACGTCGCCGAAGGTGCAGACCATCGCGATGCCCGAGCCCTTGTCCTGCTGCGCGAGGGGGTGGGCGAGCACCGGGACCTCGACGTCGAAGACGGGCGTGCGCACCGTCGTGCCGAAGTACGGCTGGTAGCGCTCGTCCGCGGGGTTCGCGACGAGCGCGACGCACGCGGCGAGGAGCTCGGGGCGGGTGGTCTCGATGTGGATGTCGCCCGAGCCGTCGCCCTTGTGGAAGGCGAGGCGGTGGTAGGAGGCCTGCTGCTCGCGATCCTCCAGCTCAGCCTGCGCGATCGCCGAGCGGAAGTCGATGTCCCACAGCGTCGGCGCGAGCGCCTGGTAGGCCTCTCCGCGCTCGAGGTTGCGCAGGAACGCGAGCTGGCTCGTGCGGATCGTGTCGTCGGAGATCGTGCGGTAGGTCTGCGTCCAGTCCACCGACAGTCCGAGCTGGCGGAAGACGTCCTCGAACGCCTTCTCGTCCTCCAGGGTCAGCTCTTCGCAGAGCTCGATGAAGTTGCGGCGACTGATGGGCACCTGGTCGGCGGGCTTGAGGCTCTTCGCGTCGCCGCGGAACGGGGGAGTGAAGTCGGGGTCATAGGGCAGCGACGTGTCGCAGCGGACGCCGTAGAAGTTCTGCACGCGGCGCTCGGTCGGCAGACCGTTGTCGTCCCAGCCCATCGGGTAGAAGACGGTCTTGCCGCGCATGCGCTCGAAGCGCACCTTCACGTCGGTGTGCGTGTAGCTGAACACGTGGCCGATGTGCAGCGATCCGGATGCGGTCGGCGGCGGCGTGTCGATCGAGAAGACTCCGGCACGGCCCTTGGCCTTGGCGGCGTCGCGGTCGAACAGGTAGGTGCCGGCCGCGCTCCACGCGGCATCCCACTTCTGCTCGAGGCCTTCCAGGGCGGGCTTGTCGGGAATCTGCGCGTTCGACATGGAGGTCTCCTCGAGCGATATGTGCGGCACTGTGTGAGCGTGCCTGAGTGTGGATGTCCGCCCAGTCTACCGGCCGGGTGCGGATGCCGAGGAGCTGGCGGATGCCGAGGAGCTTGCACCGGCATCCCGTCCTCGGTTCTCGACATCTCCTCGGGATCGGGCGGTGTCCGGCCGCGCCGCCGGCCCCTCCACAGCCCCGGGGGGCCGCACCGATCGTCCACGGAGCCGTCGACGGCGCCACCTGAGGCGCCGCACCGCGGCACGGTGGTCGCATGGGGATCGAAGACGACGTGCGCGGTGCGGGCGGCATCGTGCGCGTGCGGCGGCTGCGCGAACGCGGCTGGAGCGAGCGGCAGCTGCGCGCGGCCGTCGAGACCCGACGACTGTCGCGTCCGCGCAAGGGCTGGGTCGCGCTCCCCGACGCGGACCCACATCTCACGGCGGCGGCCCGCGCCGGGGTGGTGATCTCGTGCGTGACCCAGGCGGAACGACTCGGCCTGTGGCTGCTCGAACGCACCGCCCAGCCGCACGTGGCGGCGTCGCCGCGATCGGGCGCGGTCCGCGCGCCCCGCGCACACGTGCACTGGGCGCAGCCGATCGTGCCCCGACATCCCGACGCCCTCGTCGACGAGATCGAGAACGTCCTGGCTCTCGTCGCGCAGTGCCTCCCGTTCGAGGAGGCGCTGATCGTGTGGGAATCGGCACTCGACCACAAGTTCGTGACGCTCGACGAGCTCCGCCGCCTGCCCTTTCGCGGCGCCGCCCGGGAACTGCTCGATCGGGCGAGCCCGTACTCGGGATCGGGACTCGAGACCCTCTTCATCGCTCGCCTGAGCTGGCTGGGCGTGCCGATCGTTCCGCAGGTGTGGATCGCCGGCCACCGCGTGGATTTCCTCATCGGCGCACGGCTGGTGTTCCAGATCGACGGCGGAACGCACGTCGGCGCGCAGCGCACGAGCGACATCGCCCACGACGCCGAGCTCATGCTGCTCGGCTATCACGTCATCCGTGTCGGCTACGGCCAGGTCGTCCACCGCTGGCACGAGGTGCAGGCGCTGGTCATGAGGGCGGTCGCGCAAGGGCTGCACATCGCCCGCTGAGCGCACCACCCGGACGCCGGTTCCTCGCCGGACGCCGGTCCCTCGCCGGATGCCGAGGAGCCGCCGGATGCCGAGGAGATGGCGGATGCTGAGGAGCACCCACCGGCATCCCGTCCTCAGCTCTCGACATCTCCTCGCGATCGGTCGGCGCGTGACGGCGCGACCGCGCCGCGCCTCCAGCTCGCGCGATCGACGGCGAAGGCGAGGTGCGGCATGTCGACGCCCCGGTAGTGCGTCGTGAAGGTGCGCCGGACCGTCATGCCCAACCGGATCGCGACGTTCATGGAGGCCACGTTCGTCGCCCCGCACCTTCGCGTACAGCTCGACGATCGGCAGGGTGGCGAAGGCCCAGTCGCGGCATGCCGAGGCCGCCTCGACGGCATACCCGCGGTGCCAGTGCGCCCGTTCGAAGAGGTAACCGACCTCCACGACCTCGTCCAGGTCGATGCGCTGACGCGTGATGCCGCACTGGCCGATCATCTCGCCGGAATCGCGGTGGACGACGGCCCACAGGCCGTGACCGTCGTCGTGGTAGCGCTGCACCTGGCGATCGAGCCACTGCCTCGTCTCCTCCTCGGAGAACGCGCCCTCGTACGCGCGCATGGCCTGCCGATCCTGGAGAATCCGGCGAAGGGCCGGCAGATCGTCGACCGTCATCTCGCGGAGCTCCAGGCGCGAGATCGCGAGGATCACGTCGCGATCCGGATGCCGAGGGCCTGGGCGAACGTCGCCGCGTGCAGTTCCGCCTGTCGGGGTTCGAGCCAGGCACCCGTCAGGGAGCGCGCATCTGTGAACGACAACGCCTCGAGGCCGCGCAGGTCGAGATCCGCCGCGCGGAGACCGCGGGTGTCGACCTCGTCGGCCCGGCATCCCTGGAACGCGACGCGCGTCAGCCGGCCCTCGGGGAGGTCGATCGTCCCGAACCGGCAGTCGACGAAGAGCACGTCCGTCACCTCCGCCGAGGGAAGCGACAGGTAATCGACGTGCACACCGCGCAGCACCACGCTGTCCCAGCGCGCACGGAGTCCGTCGAGCGTCGCGATGCGGCCGCCGGAGATCTCGACGTTGCGCCAGGTGCCGTCGCGGGCGATGACTTCGACGGCCCGCAGGTCGTCGACGGCCACATCGACGAGCGTCGTGCCGGTGAGATCGAGATGACCCACCGTCGCCCCGGCCAGACGCGACTCGCCGATGCGGGCGTGCGCGGCATCCACGTCGCCGCCGAGGCCGACCAGCGCGACGCCGAGCAGGTCGTCGCGGGCGTGGACGGCGGAGACCTCCTCGAGCACCGCCGGCAGGTCGGGGGCTCCCGTGCGAGGGGCGAGAGGGGTGCGGGAGCGCGCGGCCATGCCTCGAGCCTACGCGGACGGTATGATGGGCTGATCAGCAACGATCCGGCCATCACCGGGGAGCTCGCGGAAGAAAGTCCCTCACGGGGCCGCTAGAACCGCGCGGGGCAGGCCCGTCACAGCCGCAGTACGAGTGGCCGCCGCCTCGCGCGCCGGCAAGCGGGGTGGTACCGCGGTCGCACGATCGTCCTCGCAGGAAGACTGCACGATTCACACGATGCACGAGCCCCTGCTGGAGTGACATGACCTACCCCCGCCCTTCGACGAGCGCCCCCACCGCCGACGGCGCGAGCGCCTTCGGGCCCGCCGCCGAGGTGTCGCCGAGCCCGCGATTCCCCGAGATCGAGCGCGACATCCTCGACTTCTGGTCGCGCGACGACACGTTCCGGGCGTCGATCGCCCGCCGTGAAGGCGCCGAGGAGTGGGTCTTCTACGACGGCCCGCCCTTCGCCAACGGCCTTCCGCACTACGGGCACCTGCTCACCGGGTACGCCAAGGACCTCTTCCCGCGCTTCCAGACGATGCGCGGCAAGAAGGTCGACCGCGTCTTCGGGTGGGACACGCACGGCCTTCCCGCCGAGCTCGAGGCCATGAAGCAGCTCGGCATCACCGAGAAGAGCGAGATCGAGCAGATGGGGATCGCCGCTTTCAACGCGAAGGCACGCGAGTCGGTGCTCGAGTACACGCAGCAGTGGGAGGACTACGTCACCCGCCAGGCGCGCTGGGTCGACTTCGAGCGCGGCTACAAGACGCTCGACACGGGCTACATGGAGTCGGTGCTGTGGGCCTTCAAGGGTCTGTGGGACAAGGGGCTCGCCTACGAGGGCCACCGCGTGCTGCCCTACTGCTGGCGCGACGAGACACCGCTGTCCAACCACGAGCTGCGGATGGACGACGACGTCTACAAGATGCGTCAGGACCCGTCGGTCACCGTCACCTTCCCGCTCGTCGGGGTGAAGGCGGAGAGCCTCGGGCTCACCGGCGTCCGCGCCCTCGCGTGGACGACCACCCCCTGGACCCTCCCGACCAACCTCGCTCTGGCCGTCGGGCCCGAGATCGAGTACGTCGTGGTCCCCGGCGGGCCGCAGGGCGCCGCCGACGTCCCGGCATCCGGCGACGACGAAGGCGCCACGGCGCACCGCTACCTGCTCGCCTCCGACCTCCTCGGCGGCTACGCGAAGGACCTCGGCTACGAGAACGCCGCCGATGCGGCCGAAGCGGTGGAGCGGACGATCCGGGGCGCGGAGCTCGCGGACGTGCACTACGACCGCCTGTTCGACTACTACGCGGATGCCGAGGTGTGGGGGACCGGCACGGCCTGGCGCATCCTCGTCGACGACTATGTGAGCACCACCGACGGCACGGGCATCGTGCACCAGGCGCCCGCCTACGGCGAGGACGACCAGCGGATCACCGAGGCCGCCGGCATCCCGCTCATCATGAGCCTGGACGACGGCGGACGCTTCCTGCCCCAGGTCGCGGACGTGGCCGGCGAGCTCTGGATGGACGCGAACCGTCCGCTGATCCGGCTGCTGCGCGCGGAGGGACGACTGCTGCGCGAGGCTTCCTACGAGCACTCCTACCCGCACTGCTGGCGGTGCCGGAACCCTCTGATCTACAAGGCCGTCTCCAGCTGGTTCGTGCGCGTGACCGCGATCAAGGACCGGCTCATCGAGCTCAACGAGCAGATCACCTGGGCACCGGAGAACGTCAAGCACGGCCAGTTCGGCAAGTGGCTCGAGGGGGCGCGCGACTGGTCCATCAGCCGCAACCGCTTCTGGGGCTCGCCGATCCCGGTCTGGCGCAGCGATGACCCGGAGTACCCGCGGGTCGACGTCTACGGGTCTCTGGCCGAGCTGGAGCAGGACTTCGGACGCCTTCCGCGCAATGCGCAGGGCGACGTCGACCTGCACCGTCCGTACATCGATGAGCTGACCCGGCCCAACCCCGACGACCCGACCGGACAGAGCACGATGCGCCGCATCGAGGACGTGTTCGACGTGTGGTTCGACTCGGGCTCGATGCCCTACGCGCAGGTGCACTATCCGTTCGAGAACCGCGAGTGGTTCGACGAGCACGCGCCGGCCGACTTCATCGTGGAGTACATCGGTCAGACGCGCGGCTGGTTCTACGTCATGCACGTGCTCTCCGGCGCGCTGTTCGACCGGCCCGCCTTCACGGGCGTCGCCTGCCACGGCATCGTGCTCGGCAGCGACGGCCAGAAGATGAGCAAGTCGCTGCGCAACTACCCCGACGTCAGCGAGGTGTTCGATCGCGACGGCTCCGACGCGATGCGCTGGTTCCTCATGGCCTCGTCGGTGCTGCGCGGCGGCAACCTGATCGTCACGGAGGAGGGCATCCGCGCGGGCGTCCGCGAGTTCCTGCTGCCGCTGTGGAACACGTGGTACTTCTTCGCGACCTATGCGAACGCCGCGACCGCCGACGGATACGAGGCGCGCTGGCGCACCGACTCGACGAACGTGCTGGACCGCTACATCCTCGCCCTCACCGGCGACCTCGTGCGCGGTGTCGCCGCCGACCTCGAACAGCTCGACTCGACGACGGCCGCGGCGAAGCTCCGCGACTTCGCGGAGGCGCTCACCAACTGGTACGTGCGTCGCTCGCGCGACCGGTTCTGGGTCGGGGTGACCGACGACGAGACGTCGACCGAGGCCTTCGACACCCTGTACACGGTGCTCGAGACGCTCACGCGCGTCGCCGCACCGCTGATCCCGCTCGTCTCCGAGCGCGTCTGGCAGGGGCTCACCGGGGGCCGCAGCGTGCACCTGGAGGACTGGCCCGACCCCGACGCCTTCCCCGCCGCCGCCGACATCCGCACGGCGATGGACGCCGTGCGCGAGGTGTCCAGCGTCGCGAACGCGCTCCGGAAGAAGGAGGGCAAGCGCGTGCGCCTGCCGCTCCCGCGTCTCACGGTCGTCGTGCCCGACGCGCGCGCCCTGGCGCAGTTCGAGGACATCGTCCGCGAGGAGCTGAACGTCAAGGCCGTGGAACTGGTGGAGCTGGAGGCCGGTACCGCCGCGGAGTTCGGCATCACGCACCGCCTCTCGGTGAACGCGCGTGCCGCCGGCCCCCGCCTCGGCAAGCAGGTGCAGCAGGTCATCGGCGCCGCGCGCGCCGGCGAGTGGAGCGAGCACGACGGTGTCGTGACGGTCGGCGGCATCGCCCTCGAGCGGGGCGAGTACGACCTGGTGCTCGAGACGGCGGGGCGTCCCGAGGGGGAGGCGCTCGCCGTGCTTCCGGGCGCGGCCGACCGCCAGGGCGGGTTCGTGCTGCTGGATACGACGACCACGCCCGAGCTGGAGGCCGAAGGGCTCGCCCGCGACACGATCCGCGCCGTGCAGGACACCCGCAAGGCGGCCGGGTTCGACGTGAGCGACCGCATCCGCCTGCAGCTGCTGTTCGAGGCGCGCGAGGATGCCGACGCGGTGGCGTCGGCGTTCGGGGCGGCGGATGTCGCGGGGGAGACGCTCGCCCTCGACTACGCCGTGGTCGATCCCGACGGCACGGCGCTGCTCGGCGAGGGGTCGGTGCTCGCCGCGGCCGAGACGATCGACGCCGACCACACCGCGCTGATCGCCGCGGGCACCTATGCCAACACCGGCGCCTTCACAGTGGCCGTCACCCGGATCGGAGCAGACTCGTGAGCGACCGCAACCGCGCCGACGCCGTCTACCGCGCACTGCTCACCCGACAGGGCGAGCAGTGGGTGCAGCCGCGCGTCGAACGCACGCGTCGGGTCCTCGAGCTGCTCGACGACCCGCAGCGCACCTACCGCGTCGTCCACGTGACGGGCACCAACGGCAAGACCTCCACGAGCCGGATCATCGAGTCCATCGTCCGCGCGCACGGCCTGCGGACCGGCCTGTTCACGAGCCCGCACCTGGAGCGCTTCACGGAGCGCATCATGATCGACGGCGAGCCCATCGACGACGGACTCATCGCCGACGCGTGGGACGAGATCGCTCCCATCGTCGATCTCGTGGATGCGGAGCTCGCGGCATCCGGCGACGCCGCCCTCACCTTCTTCGAGCTGCTCACGGTGCTGGCCTTCGTCGCGTTCGCCGACGCCCCGGTCGACGTCGCGGTCGTCGAAGTCGGCATGGGCGGCACGTGGGACTCCACTAACACGGCGGACGGCGACGTCGCGGTGATCGCCCCGATCGACCTCGATCACGCCGACAAGCTCGGCCACACCATCGCCGAGATCGCGACGGTCAAGGCGGGCATCATCAAGCCCGGCGCCGCCGTGGTGTCCGCGCAGCAGGAGGCCTCGGCACTGGCCGTCCTCACCGACGCCGCCGCCGCGCGCGACGCCTCGCTCGCGGTGGAGGGGTCGGCGTTCGGGCTGACGAGTCAGCGCCTGGCGGTCGGCGGCCAGCAGCTCGCCGTCCGCGGCCTCGCCGCCGCCTACGACGACCTCTACCTGCCGCTGTACGGCGCCCACCAGGGACACAACGCCGCGCTGGCGATCGCCGCGGTCGAGTCGCTCATCGGCGCCGGCGTACAGCCGATCGCCCCCGACGTGCTCACCGACGGACTCGCGCAGGTGACCTCGCCCGGTCGCCTGCAGCTGATCGGGGTCGCTCCCACGGTGCTCGTCGACAGCGCGCACAACCCGCACGGCGCCCGCGCGCTGGTCGCGGCGCTGGGCGACTCGTTCGACTTCGACGAGTGGGGGATTGTGTTCGGCGCCTTCGGCGACAAGGACACGGCCGGAATCGTGTCGACGCTCGCCCCCGCGGCCGCGCATGTCTTCGTCACCGCGCCGGATTCCGAGCGCGCCGCCGACCCGGAGGCGCTGGCCGATCTGGTCGAGGCCGTCGGCATCCCCGTCACGGTCCACCCCGCCCTGGCGGACGCGGCCGAGGCGGCACGCGAGTGGGCATCGGGTTCGGAGCGGCGTGCCGTGGTCATCGCCGGCAGCGTCGTGCTCGCCGGTGAGGCCCTGCAGCTCGCTGCGGATGAGGACTGGAAGAGCGGATGGCGCGCGTGAGCGGGCGCGTGCGCCGCGCTCGGGGCGCCGAGGAGTCGCTCGCGCAGGTGGTGCTCGGGTTCGAGTCGATCATCGTCTTCCTCGGCGGCCTCGCCGTCTACGGCTTGAACGCCCTTCCTGCCGGCATCGCCTCGTGGTGGGGGATCGTCGCGGGTTCCGTGCTGGCGGTGCTCATGATCGCGACGACCGGCGTCGTCCGCTTCCGGTGGGGTATCGCGCTCGGCTGGCTCTGGCAGGCGCTCATCGTGCTGGGCGGGTTCATCGTGCCGGCCCTCGTGATCGTCGGCGTCATTTTCGGTGGGATGTACGCGTATGCGACGATCAAGGGCAGAGCGCTCGATCGCCGCAACGCCTCGCGCGCGCACGCTTCCTCCCCGCACGCCCCGAACGGAGAATGACATGCCCACCGAAGAAACCCTCGTCCTCGTCAAGCCGGACGGCGTCGCACGCGGTCTCACCGGCGCGATCCTCGCCCGCATCGAGGCGAAGGGCTACGCCCTCGTCGACATCAAACTCGTCGAGCCCGACCGCGACGTGCTCGAGCAGCACTACGCGGAGCACGCCGGCAAGCCCTTCTACGAGCCCCTGCTCGAGTTCATGCTGTCCGGGCCGTCGGTCGCCATCCGCCTCGCCGGCAACCGCGTGATCGAGGGCTTCCGTTCGCTGGCGGGCACGACCGATCCCACGACGGCCGCCCCGGGCACCATCCGCGGTGACTTCGGACGCGACTGGGGCCTGAAGGTTCAGCAGAACCTCGTGCACGGCAGCGACAGCCCCGAGTCCGCCGCACGCGAGCTCGCGATCTGGTTCTGAGCCGGGGGCCGGCGCTGCCGGCCACCGCTTTCGGCGTCGATCAGAAGATGACGTCGATCAGCTGAGGGATCGCGTCGAGGCGCAGCTGCGCCAACAGCAGCACGACGGCGTAGGTGACGAACGCCATCAGCGGCACCCACGCGCTCAGCGCCGTGCCGACGGCGCGGACACGGGCGTTGTCGGAGACCACTCCCGATCGCAGGAGATGGACGGCGACCGCGTAGAACGTCGGGATCGTCACGAGCCATGTGACCATGCACCACGGGCAGAGCGTGCCCAGGATGTAGATGCTCTGGCTGATGAGCCAGATGACGAATCCGAACGCGAAGGTGATTCCCGCGAAGAAGGTCCACCAGAACCATCGGGCGAAGCGGGCGCCCGCGAGGATCGCCATCCCCACGACGATGGGCGCCATCCATCCCGTCAGCCCGATGATCGGGTTCGGGAACCCGAACGCGCTGCCCTGCGGCGAGTTCAGGTTCGCGCTGCACTGCACCACGATGCTGAAGTCGCAGGATGCCGCGACCGTCGAGTCCGCGACCTTGTCGAACTTCTCGAGCGTCAGGGCGAAGGCGGCGATCCATCCGATCGCTCCGGCGATCACCAGCCAGATCGCGAGGATTCTCGGGCGACTGTCGATCGTGCGTGAGGCCATGACGGCGATTATCGCATCCATGTGCATGAGGTTCGCTGGGTCCACTCCGACGGAACGCGCGATGCTCGGCGGCGCCTCTGCTCAATCCTCACGAGAAGATGCGATAATGGGGGCCGATGCATCGCGGCCGCGCCGCAACCGGCATCACCGAAGACTTCGGGCGATGAACGCCCTTGGCAGCACGAGCCCCGCCGACGAGCGGGTGAGGCTGCAGACCGAGTGAGTACGCGGTTCCCCGGCATCCGGGTGAGGCCGCCAGAGTTCACCCGACGGCACGCGGAGCCGGCGGCGAGGAGTAAGCCAGAGATGGCCGATGACAACAACGATCAGTCCACCATCGCCGCGGACGGGGCGCTGAACGCCCCCGAATCCACCGCTGCGACCGCCCACGAGCCGGCCGACGTCGAGGTGGCCCCCGCGGCGACCGAACCGGCCGTCGAGACGTCCGCGGAGCCCGAGACGTCCGCCGAGCCCGAGACGTCCGCTGCAGACACCGCACCCGAGCCTGCTCCTGCGGACGCGGCTCCCGCAGAGGCCGCTCCTGCGGAGGCCGACGCGGCGTCGGCAGAGGCCGAGGCGCCCGAGACCCCCGCGTCCGACACGCCCTCGGCGGAGACCGATGCCGCCGCGGCCGAGGAGCCCGCCAAGGACGAGCCTCTCACCGCGGTCAGCTTGGGGCTGCTGCCCGCCGACTTCGTCTCGGCGGTCTCCACCCAGCTCGTCTTCTACGCGCCCGCCATCGCGCCGCTCCCGCCGCGCCCGGGTGCGCGGCCCGAGAGCCGCGACGAGCGCGAGGAGCAGGGGCCCGACAGCGGCTCCAGCGCACGCCGGCGCAACCGTCGCCGCGGGGGAGGCGGCTCGGCATCCGACGCCGACGACGCGCCCCGCGAGCAGAACCAGCCGCGCCGCCGCGCCGTCGAGCTCATCACCGAGCCCCAGCGCATCAAGGGCTCGACGCGCCTGGAGGCGAAGAAGCAGCGCCGTCGCGACGGCCGCGAGGCCGGCCGCCGTCGCACCGTCGTCACGGAGGCGGAGTTCCTCGCCCGGCGCGAAGCCGTCGACCGCGACATGATCGTCCGCTCCAAGAACGGTCGCATCCAGATCGCCGTCCTGGAGGACAACGTGCTCGTCGAGCACTACGTCGCCCGCAGCCAGGAGTCGTCGCTCATCGGCAACGTCTACCTCGGTCGCGTGCAGAACGTGCTCCCGAGCATGGAGGCGGCCTTCGTCGACATCGGCCGCGGCCGCAACGCCGTGCTGTACTCGGGCGAGGTGGACTGGGACGCCGTCGAGACCGGCAACCAGCCGCGACGCATCGAGCTCGCCCTCAAGAGCGGCGACCGTGTGCTCGTGCAGGTCACGAAGGACCCGGTGGGCCACAAGGGCGCCCGCCTGACGAGCCAGATCTCCCTTCCCGGCCGCTACCTCGTGTACGTCCCGGGCGGCGCGATGAACGGCATCTCCCGCAAGCTCCCCGACACGGAGCGGGCCCGCCTCAAGCGCATCCTGAAGGAGGTCCTTCCGGAGTCGAGCGGCGTCATCGTGCGGACGGCGGCCGAGGGCGCCACCGAGGAGCAGCTGACCCGCGACGTCCAGCGCCTCACCGCGCAGTGGGAGCACATCTCCACGCAGGTCGAGACGATCGGCGCCCCCGCCCTGCTGCACTCCGAGCCGGACCTGCTGGTGAAGATCGTCCGCGACGTCTTCAACGAGGACTTCTCGAAGATGCTCATCCAGGGCGAGGACGCCTACCAGACCATCACGGCCTACCTCGCGGGTGTCGCGCCCGACCTGCTGGAGCGCGTCGAGAAGTACGAGGACGACCAGGATCCCTTCGACCGGTTCCGCGTGACCGAGCAGATCGAGAAGGCTCTCGACCGCAAGGTGTGGCTGCCGTCGGGCGGTTCGCTCGTCATCGACCGCACCGAGGCGATGACGGTCGTCGACGTCAACACCGGCAAGTTCGTCGGCTCCGGCGGCAACCTCGAAGAGACCGTCACCAAGAACAACCTCGAAGCGGCCGAGGAGATCGTCCGACAGCTCCGGCTGCGCGACATCGGCGGCATCATCGTCGTGGACTTCATCGACATGGTGCTCGAGTCCAACCGCGATCTCGTGCTCCGCCGCCTCGTGGAGTGCCTCAGCCGCGACCGGACCAAGCACCAGGTCGCCGAGGTCACCTCGCTCGGCCTCGTGCAGATGACCCGCAAGAAGCTGGGGCTGGGTCTGCTCGAGACCTTCAGCGAGCCCTGCGAGGTCTGCGCCGGCCGTGGCGTGATCGTGCACCACGACCCGGTGGTCAAGCACCGCGGCTCGCAGGCTCCGTCCTCCAACGGCGGTCGCCGCTCGCGTCAGAGCGCGCCCGCCGGCGGCAGCGGCGCCAGCGCCAACGGAGGCACGCACGTGATCACGGAGAGCGCGAAGTCCGCGCTCGCGCAGATCGCCGCCTCCACGATCCACACGACGGCCGAGGATGCCGCGGCGCAGGCCGACGCGACGCCCGTGATCACGCTGCCCGACCCGGAGAACGACGCCGCCGCCGAGCGCCCCAAGCGCCCGCGCAAGAAGCGCGAGCCTTCCACGCGCGCGACGGCCGAGAAGAAGACCGAGAAGGACATCCTCCTCGACTCGGTCCTCAGCGCCCTTCCCGAGCCGAAGGCGCCGGGACAGGGACGCGGCCGACGCCGCGTGACCACGGCTGCACTCACCGGCACGCCGGTGGCGGCGACGCCCGCGGGGGAGTCCACGGAGGCCGCGTCGGGCGAGTGAGCCTCAGCTCTCGCGGCGCTCGCGGGCGGTGATCCGCAAGCCCGACGCGATGAGGCGCTTGACCAGCTCGTGGCCGCTGACGTGCTCCGCACCGGCGGCCACGAGACGGTCGAGCGCGTCCTCCGGGACGTCATAGTGATCGCGGTCGAATCCGCGACGGGGGATGCCGTTGGCCGCGGCGAAGGCGTGGAGCTCCTCCAGGTCGCTGTCGCTGACCAGATGCGCCCAGAGCCGCCCATGGGCCGGCCAGCGGGGGTCATCGATGAGGATCGCCATGCCCGCAGTCTAGGTCGACGCGCGACACGCCTCGCTCTGCTTTTGCCGATGTCCCCGGCATCCGGTAAAGTAGACCCTTGGTGCGTCGAGTTCCGCCTCCGCACTGGATGTTTGGGCACGACCTTCCCGGGACGTGCTCGTCCCATGAAGACAGCCGGAGCCGCAGGTTCCGCAGAAGAAAAACAGGTGTGAAGTGGTTTACGCAGTTGTGCGCGCCGGTGGCCGTCAGGAGAAGGTCGAGGTCGGCACGATCGTCGTCCTCGATCGTCAGCAGGCCAAGGTCGGCGAGAAGCTCGAGCTGCCCGCGGTGCTGCTCGTCGATGGCGACGCCGTGACGACCGACGCCGACAAGCTCGCGAAGGTGACCGTCACCGCCGAGGTCCTCGGCGAGGAGCGCGGTCCGAAGATCGTCATCCAGAAGTTCAAGAACAAGACCGGCTACAAGAAGCGCCAGGGCCACCGTCAGGACCTCACGCGCGTCAAGATCACCGGCATCAAGTAAGCGGAAGAGGCAGACGAGATGGCACACAAGAAGGGCGCAAGCTCTACCCGTAACGGTCGTGACTCCAACGCCCAGCGACTGGGCGTGAAGCGCTTCGGCGGCCAGCAGGTCCTCGCCGGCGAGATCCTCGTCCGCCAGCGCGGCACGCACTTCCACCCGGGCGCCAACGTCGGCCGCGGTGGAGACGACACGCTGTTCGCCCTCGCCGCGGGTGCGGTCGAGTTCGGCAGCAAGGGCGGCCGCAAGGTCGTCAACATCGTCGCCGCAGCGGAGTGACCGCGCGGTCGACCACAGACATGAGGTGAGGGGCGGGCTTCGGCTCGCCCCTCCTTCTTTACCACCGAGATCCATCCCCACCTCGACCCATCCCGTCAGGAGACCGACATGGTGACCTTCGTCGATCGAGTGACGCTCCATCTGCGAGCCGGCAAGGGCGGCAACGGCTGCGTGTCCGTCCGCCGCGAGAAGTTCAAGCCGCTCGCCGGTCCCGACGGCGGCAACGGCGGCCACGGCGGCGACATCGTGCTCGTCGCCGATCCGCAGGTGACCACGCTGCTCTCGTACCACCACTCGCCGCACCGCTCCGCGGGCAACGGCGGCTTCGGCATGGGCGACAACCGCTCCGGCGCCGCGGGGGAGAGCCTCGAGCTCGCCGTCCCCGTCGGCACCGTGGTGAAGGATGCCGACGGCGAGACCCTGACGGATCTCATCGTCCCCGGCACCCGCTTCGTCGTCGCCCCGGGCGGCCAGGGCGGTCTCGGCAACGCCGCCCTCGCCAACCCCAAGCGCAAGGCGCCGGGGTTCGCGCTGCTCGGAACACCGGGCTGGGAGGGCGACGTCCTCCTCGAGCTGAAGACGGTGGCCGACGTGGCCCTGGTCGGCTTCCCGTCTGCGGGAAAGTCGAGCCTCATCGCCGCGGTGTCCGCAGCACGGCCGAAGATCGCGGACTACCCGTTCACGACCCTGCATCCGAACCTCGGCGTCGTCCAGGCGGGGGAGAACCGCTACACCGTCGCCGACGTGCCCGGCCTCATCGAAGGGGCCAGCGAGGGCAAGGGGCTCGGACTGGAGTTCCTGCGCCACGTGGAGCGCTGCACCGCCCTGGTGCACGTGCTCGACTGCGCGACCCTCGAGCCGGGTCGTGACCCGCTGAGCGACCTGGACGTCATCCTCGAGGAGCTCGGCAACTATCCGGTGCCCGAGGGGCAGACGCCCCTGCTCGAGCGCCCGCAGCTCATCGCGCTGAACAAGGTCGACGTGCCCGAGGCGAAGGATCTCGCCGACCTCGTCCGCCCCGAGCTCGAGGAGCGTGGCTACCGCGTGTTCGAGATCTCGACCGTGAGCCACGAGGGTCTGCGTCAGCTCACCTTCGCCCTCGGCGACATCGTCGCCGCGCACCGCGCGCACCTGGCCGAGACCCCGGTGGCGGAGCGGATCGTCATCCGACCGAAGGGCGCCGACAAGGACTTCGAGATCCGGGTCGAAGGCGGCACCTACGGCAACGTCTACCGCATCCTCGGCGACAAGCCGCTGCGCTGGGTGCAGCAGACCGACTTCCAGAACGAGGAGGCCGTCGGCTTCCTCGCGGACCGCCTCGAGAAGCTCGGTGTCGAGGACGAGCTCTACCGCGTCGGCGCGGTCGCCGGCTCGACCGTCGTCATCGGCCCCGGCGACGGGATCGTTTTCGACTGGCATCCGTCGCTCTCGTCGGCGGCCGAGCTCATGACGGCGCCCCGCGGCACCGACCCGCGTCTGGACCTGAACCCGCGACGCACCACGTCGCAGCGACGCGAGCGGTATCACGAGCGCATGGACGCCAAGGCGGAAGCGCGCGCCGACCTCGAGGCCGAGCGCCTCGGCGGCGCCGCGGACGCATACCAGTGGGAGGACGACGAGGAAGCGTGAGCGTGCAGGACCGGTCACAGATCGCAGGAGCGCAGCGGGTCGTCGTGAAGGTCGGCTCGTCGTCGATCAGCGGCGAGAACCACTACCGCATCGAGTCCATCGTCGACGCCCTGGCCGCGGCGCGCGCGCGGGGCACGCAGGTCGTGCTGGTCTCCTCCGGCGCGATCGCGACCGCGCTGCCCTTCCTGCACCTCGAAGGGCGGCCGTCCGACCTCGCGACCCAGCAGGCCGCCGCGGCGGTCGGCCAGAACGTGCTGATGTGGCGTTATCAGACCTCGCTCGACCGGCACGGGATGCTGGCGGGGCAGGTGCTGCTGACCGCCGGCGACCTGGAGAACCCGGCTCACCGCGCCAACGCGCGCCGTGCCGTCGACCGGCTCCTCGGGCTGGGCGTGCTCCCGATCGTCAACGAGAACGACACGGTCGCCACCCACGAGATCCGCTTCGGCGACAACGACCGGCTCGCTGCACTCGTCGCCGAGCTGATCGGCGCCGACGCGCTGGTGCTGCTCAGCGACATCGAGTCGCTGTACACGCGACCGCCGTCCGAGCCCGGCGCCGAGGCCATCTCCACCGTCGACTTCGGCGACGATCTCAGCCGGTACGAATTCGGCTCGGTGGTCGTCAACAGCGTCGGTACCGGCGGTGCGGCGACGAAGGTCTCGGCCGCGCGTCTGGCCGCCGCTGCCGGGGTGGGCGTGCTCGTCACGAGCGCCGACCTCGTCTCGTCCGCGCTGTCGGGTGCCGACGTCGGCACCTGGTTCGCCCCCAATCCGGTCGCCCCGGTGCGTAGCGGCACGACGCCGATGCCGACCGTCCCCTCGGCGTGACCCGGCATCCGCGCGATGCCGGACGACCGAGACGGCTGGTCGTCCTCGATACACTGAGCGGATGACCACTCCCACCGTCTCTGTCGCCGCCGGCGCCCGCGAGCGCATCGAGCGTGCGCACGACGCCGCGCGGAGCATCGGACTGCTGACCGACGTCGAGAAGGCCGATGCTCTCCGGGCCATCGCCGCGGCGATCGAGGCCGCCTCGGCGGACATCGTCGCCGCGAACGCCGACGACCTCGAACGGGGCATCCGCGACGGTCTGACGGACGGCCTGCGCGACCGCCTCCGGCTCGACGCCTCGCGTGTGCAGGCCCTGGCCGACGCGGTGCGCGACGTCGCCGAGCTGCCCGATCCCGTCGGACGCGTGCTCGACGAGCGCACGCTGCCGAACGGGGTGCACCTGCAGAAGGTCTCCGTCCCCTTCGGCGTGGTGGGATCCATCTATGAGGCGCGTCCCAACGTCACCGTCGACATCGCGGCGCTCGCGCTGCGGTCGGGCAACGCCGTCGTCCTGCGCGGCGGCACGGCGGCGCTGGCCACCAACGCCGCCCTCGTCGCGGCCATGAGATCGGCCCTCGCCGACCGAGGCATCGATCCCGAGGCCATCCAGACGGTCGACGAATTCGGCCGCGACGGCGCCCACGCCCTCATGCAGGCCCGCGGACTCGTGGACGTGCTGGTTCCTCGGGGGAGCGCCCAGCTCATCGAGACCGTCGTCACGCAGTCGGCGGTGCCCGTCATCGAGACGGGAGCGGGCGTCGTCCACGTCGTGCTCGACTCGTCCGCGCCGCTGGAGTGGGCCCAGCAGATCGTCGTCAACGCGAAGGCGCAGCGGCCCAGCGTGTGCAACGCCGTCGAGACGGTCCTCGTCGTCCGCGACGCCGCCGACCGGCTCGTACCGCCGGTCGCCGCCGCACTGCAGGATGCCGGTGTCACCATCCACGGCGACGACGCGGTCCGCGCCCTCGTCGCGGATGCCGTGGCGGCCACCGACGCGGATTGGTCGACGGAGCACATGAGCCTCGACCTGTCGATGCGCGTCGTCGACGACCTCGACGAGGCCCTGGAGCACATCCGCCGTTACTCGACGCACCACACCGAGTCGATCGTGACGGCGGACGACGCGCACGCCGAGCGCTTCCTGGCCGAGGTCGACTCCGCGGTCGTCATGGCCAACGCCTCGACGCGGTTCACCGACGGCGGCGAGTTCGGCTTCGGAGCGGAAGTCGGCATCTCCACGCAGAAGCTCCACGCGCGCGGGCCCATGGGCCTTCCCGAGCTCACCAGCACCAAGTGGCTGGCGCGTGGGTCCGGGCAGATCCGCGCCTGACCGCCTAAACTGGGAAGACCCGACTTTCGAAGGAGTCCGAATGACCCTCGCCACGATCCTCGCCCTCGCCTCGGCGGAGGCGGAGCACCACGGCAACGTCCAGGCCGAGACGTTCATCTTCGGCCTGATCGCGTTCATCGTGTTCTTGGCGCTCGGACTGGTGACGCTGTCGTACCGCAACGTCGCCAACCGTCACTCGCACAAGGCCGAGGCCTACGCCAAGGCGCACCCCGTCGACCAGGCGCAGGTGGGACACGGCCACCACTAGGACGGCAGGATGACTTCGACGCGCGCCCCACGCATCGGGGTCATGGGTGGAACCTTCGACCCGATCCACCATGGACACCTCGTGGCAGCGAGCGAAGTCGCGCAGTCCTTCGACCTCGACGAGGTCGTCTTCGTGCCCACGGGGATGCCGTGGCAGAAGGCAGACGTGACGGCGGGGGAGCACCGCTATCTGATGACCGTCATCGCGACGGCATCCAATCCGCAGTTCACCGTCAGCCGCGTCGACATCGACCGCGGCGGACCCACCTTCACCATCGACACGCTTCGCGACCTCAAGGCCGCACGCCCCGACGCCGAGCTCTTCTTCATCACGGGAGCGGACGCGATCGCGCAGATCCTCGGATGGCGCGACCACGACGGCCTGTGGGACCTCGCCCACTTCGTCGCGGTCTCGCGGCCGGGACACGTGCTGTCCACGGAAGGACTGCCCGAGGAGGTCGTCAGCCGGCTCGAGATCCCCGCCCTGTCGATCTCGTCGACGGACTGCCGCGCACGCGTCAGGAAGGGACACCCCGTGTGGTACCTCGTCCCCGACGGCGTCGTCCAATACATTGCGAAGCACCACCTTTACCGGAGCGAGGCATGAGCACACCCGACCAGCCCGAAACTCCCCAGCTGACCCGGCGGCAGCTGCGCGAGATGCGCAACACCGCCTCGACGCCGGTGATCACCCCCGAAGAGGCCGACAAGGCCGCGCACGCCGCGGAGCCGGCCCCCGCGGTCGTCGCGCCGTTGCCGCGCGCCGCTGAGCCCGCAGACGTGCCCGAGGCGCCCCCGGCGGCAGCCGACATCGACCTCGACGCCCAGCCCGTCACCCGCCGGGCCTCGAGGCGGCAGGAGCGCCTGCGCACGGCATCCGTGACCGTCGCCGACGACACAGCGACCGACGAGGGCGACGGATCCGCCGCGCCCGCCGAGCCCGCCGCGTCACACGATGCCGAGGCAGGTTCCGGTGTCGAGGCTCCCGCATCGCCGGAGGAGACCCCCGCAGTGACCCGCGAGCCCTTCGCGGAGGCGCCCGAGTCTCGCGAGACCGATGAGCAGGAGCGGCCGATCGTCGCGCCGACCTTCGGGTCGGGCCTCCTCGCCGGCGAGAACGTCGACCTGGAGCTGCCCGCATCGTTCGATCAGCTCCTGACCCGCGGCAGCACCGCGACGGGGGCGCTCTCGGCGCCCAACGCGCTCATCCTGTCGCAGACGCCCGAGACGGGCGCGCTCGTCTCGCCCATCACGGCCACCGGGGAAGTGCTCATCACCGGCACCTTCTCGCTGCCCGAGTCCTTCGGCTCGACCGGCACGCTGCCCGGCCTCGCCGACAACAAGGAGACGGATGCCGTCCTCGTCGACGGTGAGCTTCCGGCCTCGTCCTCACCCACCCCGATCGCGGCGAGTTCCGCGATCAGCACGATCAAGAGCGCAGAAGACATCATCAAGCCGCCGGCGCCGGAGAAGGGGAGCCGGCTCATGCTGGCCCTCGTCATCACCGCCGGCGCGCTCGCCCTCGCCCTGACCGGCGTGCTGATCGTCGCACTCGTGACAGGAGCCTTCCGATGACCGCCGCCGACAGCACCCGCGACCTGGTCGCGATCGCCGCGGCCGCGGCAGAGAGCAAGGGCGCCGAGGATCTCCTCGCGTTCGATGTGTCCGAGCCGCTGCCCCTCGTGGACGTGTTCCTTCTCGCGACCGGATCGAGTGAGCGTAACGTCGCGGCGATCGCCGACGCGGTGGAGGAGGCCATGCTCGAACAGGGCGTCAAGCGGCTGCGCCGCGAGGGCCGCCAGGAGTCGCGCTGGATCCTCCTGGACTTCGGCGATCTCGTCGTGCATGTCTTCCACGAGCAGGAGCGGGTGTTCTACGGTCTGGAACGGCTGTGGAAGGACTGCCCGATCGTTCCCATCGAGGTCGCCACGCCGGCCGCCGCGGAGTGACACGTGTTCGTTGCACCCCGCGAGATGTAGTAAGGTAGAGGGGTTGCCGCGAGCGGCAGACAACTGAAAATGGGCCTGTGGCGCAGCTGGTAGCGCACCTGCATGGCATGCAGGGGGTCAGGGGTTCGAGTCCCCTCAGGTCCACCAATATTGCTGATCAAAGGCTGTTCTCGGCATCCCTCGAAGGTCCGCGTGAGCTTCTGTTGAAGCTGATTCGTCGTCGTGTTTCGAGTATTACGGCTCCGTCGAGCCAGCATCACAGATGGAGCCGACCCCGGAGTGTGTGGAGCACTTCTCGCGCGCACACCAGAAGGCGGCACAGAAGAGGCGGCACTGCGTTTCGTCGTGCCGCCTCTTCGTCGAGATTCAGTGGCCCTCGACCGTGCGCAATCTGCCGTTGTGGAAGGCGATGAGCTTCACTCGCCGCCAGTACGGCTCGCCGATGAGTCCGGGCTCTGCAGAACGCGCGACTGCAGCAACGAGCAGCGCAGACAGTCCTGCCGTAACTGCGAAAAGCGGCCCCATCCACGGAGCTTCGGGACCGATGACGACGGCGCCAATGACAATGGCGACGGTAGACATTACTCCGGCCGTCGTGGTGATCACGCGCAGCGGGCTAGCGGGAACTGCGCCAAAGGTCACACCCGTGCTCACGGCGATAAGGGCCGTGATCGTGTAGACGAGCATCTCGTTCATCTTGTCTCCTCGTTCGTCAGCAACCCACGCGCCAGATGCTACCCGGTGCGGGGACGACGTTGAAGAAGAGACACGACTTGGGCTTGTCACTCTGGGCGAGATTCGCCTGTAGCTGGATGTATGAACCCCATACTGCGCACCCCACCGACAGTCCGGGAGCCCTTCTGGAGAACACGCTGCACATGCCGACCGCCGCCGCGTAGTTTCGTACATTCGAAGTCTCGGAGCGAGTGAGTTTCATGCCCCATCCAGCGCCGTCTTGAATCGATGTGTCATCGGTGGCCTTCCAGTTCATGCCAACATTCGTCGGCCGCTTCACACTGACATCCCAGGAGAGGAGATGTCTCTAGTCTTTGGGGGACACGTATACGACTTTCGCCTACTGCCGGTGCATTAATCGTGGGCGCATTGGGTTGCCCTCCGATTGTGCAGATGTTGCGCGCCCGCGCTGTCGGATTCGGCGGCCTCAACATCGAGATACGACGTACAATTGCTCCTCGCCTGAAAAGCCACGCGCGCATGACAATCCGGACTATTTCGGGCTGTCCGAGGTCGTCGGGATAGGACGCGCGGCGAACGAGCTGGGTGTTTCGACGAGCTAGGACGAGGAGGAGAGCTGCGGCGCAGGCGAGTGCGAATGCGCGTCCGCGGCGAACTGAGATCCGCGAACGAGTCACATATGCTCTGACACGAAGGGGCTGATGCCATGACGCGAGTGCCTCAAAGTGGGTGCTTTCGTCTACATCGGCCGCCGACAAGGCACACTCGCTCTCGTCGGCGGTCCCGCATGGTCAGCCGTTCGGATGACGGAGAGGAACGGCATGGTTGCGGCGGTCGACCTGGCATATCCGTTCGCGGGTCGCTGGCTCGTTGGCAACAGCCCGGCAGATCGGGTGCCGAGTCACGGCACGACTCTTTTCGCCACGTCCTACGCCATCGACTTCGTTCCCGTCGACGACGCGGGGCGCACGGCACCGATCACGGCCCGTTCGCTCGTGCGCGCGGAGCCGCCGTCGGTGTTCCCCGGGTTCGGACGCCCTCTGCTGGCGCCCGTCGACGGCGTGGTCGTCGCCGCCCATGACACCGAGTCCGATCACCTCGCCCATCGCGGTCTGCCCTCGGTCGCCTACGCGCTCACTCAGCGACGACGCGTCCGCGGCGGATGGGTGGCACTGGCCGGCAACCACGTCCTCATCGACCGGGACGGCGTCATCGTGGCGCTGTGCCACCTTCAGCGGGGGAGCCTCGTCGTGCGCCCAGGTCAGCGCGTGCGGACCGGCGACGTCGTCGGCCGCTGCGGCAACTCCGGCAACAGCACCGAGCCGCACCTTCACCTGCAGGCCATGGATTCTCTCGACGCCGATCGCGCTCGCGCCGTGCGCCTCCGCGTCAACGGCGCGCTTCCGCGTCGCGGGGAGGTCATCGACGCGATCGCAGGAGGGCGTGCGGAGGGGTCAGGTCGCAGCGGAATTAGCTGAATGAATGCTGTGCGCGACCATTGATCAGCGGTAGCGTCCCCTCAGTGGTCCGCAGCGACGCGCGACCCGATTCCCTCAGGGACGGAGTTCACCGATGAAGTTCTTCCAACGACTCGGCCGATCGATCATGCTCCCGGTCGCGGTGCTGCCGGTCGCCGCGATCCTCTCCGGCATCTCCTACTGGATCAGTTCTGCCGCCGGCGGCTCGAACATCGTGTCCGCCTTCCTCGGCGCCGCCGGTGGCGCCCTGCTCGACAACATGCCGCTCCTGTTCGCCGTCGGCGTCTCGATCGGCATGGCGAACAAGACGGACGGCACCTCGGCTCTCGCCGGCCTGGTCTCCTGGTTGACGATCACCACCCTCCTGGCCCCTGCCACGATGCAGAAGCTGCTCGGCATCGAAGACCTCGCGAACGTCAATCCGGCGTTCGGCAAGGTGCAGAACGTGTTCGTGGGCATCGTCGCCGGTCTGATCGGCGCCTGGTGCTACAACAGGTTCAAAGACACGAAGCTGCCCGATGCGCTCTCGTTCTTCTCCGGGAAGCGCTCGGTCGCGATCGTCACGGCCGGGCTCTCCCTGGTGGTGGCCGTGGTCCTGATGTTCGTCTGGCCCGTCGTCTACGGCGCCCTCGTCACCTTCGGCGAGTGGATCTCCACGCTCGGCCCGTTCGGCGCCGGCCTCTACGGCTTCATGAACCGGCTGCTGATCCCCACCGGCCTGCACCACGCGCTCAACTCGGTGTTCTGGTTCGACGTCGCCGGTATCAACGATCTCGTCAACTTCCTCAACGGCACCGGGACCTACGGCGTCACCGGGCAGTACATGGCGGGGTTCTTCCCGATCATGATGTTCGGTCTTCCGGGCGCCGCCCTGGCGATGTATATGACCGCCGACTCACGACGCAAGAAGGTCACCTACGGCATCATGCTCTCGGGCGCGATCGCCTCCTTCTTCGTCGGCGTCACGGAGCCGCTCGAGTTCGCCTTCATGTTCGTCGCTCCCTGGCTCTACCTCATCCATGCCGTCTTCACCGGCATCTCCGTCATGATCGCGGCGATGCTCCCGACGCGACTGGGCTTCGGCTTCTCCGCCGGATTCATCGACATGTTCCTGCAGTGGACGAATCCGATGGCAGAGAACCCGTGGATCCTCCTGCTGCTGGGCGTCGCCTGGTTCTTCATCTACTTCTTCACGTTCTACTTCCTGATCAAGCGGTTCAAGCTGAAGACTCCGGGCCGCGGCGACGAGCTCGACGAACAGGATGCCGACAACGTCGGCACGAGCCTCACGGGCTATCACGGCACGGCGGAGAAGTTCATCGCGGCGCTGGGCGGGAAGCAGAACATCATCGACGTCGACAACTGCGCGACGCGGCTGCGCATGGAGATCGCCGACACCTCTCAGGTCGACGAGCACGCGCTGAAGCGTGCCGGCGCTGCGGGCACCATCAAGCCGGGCGGGCATTCCGTGCAGGTCGTGTACGGCCTCAACGTGCAGTTCGTCAAAGACGCGATGGAGGACATCCTCAACGACCGCAACATCGAGGCCTTCCGCGGTGCGGATGCGGGCCAGACCGGCGCGGCGGCGGGCTTCGTGGGCGGCGTCGGGGGCGCGGCGGTGGCGGCGGGCGCCGCCGCCGAACAGCGACTGCGGGCGCGGACCGTGCCCGCGGCGACGCTGCAGCTGCGTCAGCCCGTCGCCGGCACCGTGCTCCCGCTGTCCGAGGTGCCCGACGCCATGTTCGCCGAGGGCACGATGGGTCCCGGACTCGCGATCGACCCCGCGGGCGACACGATCGTGGCGCCCGCGGCAGGAACCGTCGCCTCGGTGTTCCCGACCGGCCACGCGATCGGACTGGCTCTGGCCGACGGCACCGAACTGCTGATCCACATCGGCATCGACACCGTGGACATGAAGGGCGACGGATTCGAGACCCTCGTGAAGACCGGAGACGCCGTGAGCGCCGGCACGCCGCTCCTCCGCTTCGACGCCGACAAGATCCGCGCCGCGGGACATTCCGCGATCACACCGGTCATCGTGCTGAACAACGAGAACGCCACCGTCGAGTTCGTCTGACCGACGGCGATCCGCGCGAGGAGCGGGCGGAAAAGCCCGCTCCTCGCCGTGTCAGGAGACGGGTTCGATCAGTTCCGGACCGTTGTTGCGCACGTTGCCGACCTCGCGACCCACCTGACGCATCATCAGCCCGTCGACGAGCGCCGGAGCGGCGTCGATCGTCGCGTCGAGCAGGTCGCCGACGTTCTCGGTCGTCGGGTCGAGCCACACATCCGCGTAGTCGGCGTCGATGAACAGCGGCATCCGATCATGGATCGACCCCAGCTGACCGACCGCGCCACGCGTCATCACCGTGAAGCTCAGCATCCACCGCGTGGGATCGTCCGGAGCCTTCGCCGGATCCTTCCACCACTCGTAGAGCCCCGCGAAGAACAGCGGCTCATCACCGGCCGGGTGGATGTAGTACGGCGTCTTGACGCCGTCCTCGGTCTTCCATTCGTAGTACCCGGATGCCGGGACGATCGCGCGCCGCGCGATCAGCGCCTGACGGAACATCGGTTTGTCCTCGACCTCCTCGGAGCGCGCGTTGATCGCCTTCGCACCGATGCCGGGATCCTTCGACCAGGAGGGCACGAGCCCCCACCGGGCGGCCTCGAGCCGTCGCGTGGGCGGCTCGGTCTTCGCCGAGTCGAGGACGATCGCGACACGATCGGTGGGTGCGACATTGTAGGAGGGCGCCGGCAGATCGTCACCGATCACGTCCACCCGGAGGACGCCGACGAGCTCGGACCCGGAACTGCCCACGACGAAACGACCGCACATGCGGCCAGCCTACGCGGGGCCCCCGACGCCGTCGGCGTCGAGCACGCCGATCTCCGCGAGACGATCCAGAAGCGCGGCGCCGTCGTCACCCGTCACCCACGGCACCGCCGCGGCCGAGTGATCGTCGACGGCGGTCCGGCCTCCGGCGAGGACCGCCTCCGCGGAGGACAGCCGGCGGATCGCCACCGCCCGCACACGCTCGGGGTTCTCGCTCGTGAAAGCCGTGTACAGCGCATCGTCGTGCTGGCCGTCGTCACCGATGAGCACCCAGGACACCTGCGGGAACTCCCGGGCGAGGCGCCGCAGGTTCTCCTCTTTGTGGGCGCGACCGCTGCGGAACCACCGGTCGTGCGTGGGCCCCCAGTCCGTCAGCAGCAGCGCACCCGGCGGGAAGAGGTGTCGTCGCAGGAAGCGCTGCAGGGTGGGCGCGACGTTCCATGCGCCGGTGGACAGGTAGACGACCGGAGCCCCGGGGCTCTCGCGCACCAGGCGTTCGAGGAGCACCGCCATGCCGGGCACCGGCTGACGGGCGTGCTCGTCCAGGACGAAGGAGTTCCACGCCGCGACGAGAGGACGGGGCAGGGCGGTGACCATCACGGTGTCGTCGACGTCGGAGATGACGCCGAAGCGCACGTCGGCGCCGACGACGAACACGCGCGTCTCGAAGGGCTCGGAGCCTTCGACGGTCATCGTCAGGGGTTGCCATCCCGGTTGGAGGCGCGCGGGCAGCACGGTGTCGACCACGCCGCCGCGGTCGGCCACGACGTCATGGCTCACACCGTCGACCGTGACCGTCACGTGGGCGTATCCGACGGGCACCGCCGCGAAGCTCCGCCAGCCGCGCACGCCGATGTCTTCGCCGCGATGACGCGTGCGGCGGCGTGTGCGCACGGGCGGCACGATGAGCACCCGGCCCAGCACCCGCACCCAGTCCTCGCCGCCGTAACCCGGATAGGCGGACACGCTCGGCCGCAGCCCGCGGGCGCGGGAGCGACGCTCGCGCCAGGCGTGGAATCTGTACTCCAGACGAGCGATCCAGAGCACCTTGACACGCGGTGCGGGTTCGGCGTGCATCGCTTCAGTCTTTCATGTCCTCGGTCGGACGGGTGTCCGCGTCGTCGAGGCGCATGTGCCGCGCCTCCCGCGCGACGATCACGCGCTTGGCGATGTACGCGAGCACGAGGAAGACGGCGATGACGGCCACGAAGAGGTATCCGGCGACGTGCAGGCGGTCGGCGAGTTCGCGGTAGGTGCCCGCCGCCGCCGCCGCGACGCTGACGTACGCCACCGCCCAGACGGTACAGGCCGGCGCGGTCCACGCCAGGAAGCGGCGGTAGGAGAAGCCGCTCATCCCGACCGTGAGCGGCACCAGCGAGTGCAGCACGGGCAGGAAGCGGGACAGGAAGATGGCGGGGCCGCCGCGGCGACGCAGGTAGAGCTCCGCGCGGGTCCAGTTGTCCTCGCCGATGCGACGCCCCAGCCGCGAGAAGCGGATGCGCGGGCCGAGCCACCGGCCCAGCCAGAAGCCGATGCTCTCGCCCACCAGCGCCCCGACGACCACGACGATCATCAGCACCGCGGCCTCCGCGACCGACCCGACCGCCGTCGCGGCGACGATGACGACGGTGTCGCCGGGGACGATCAGTCCGACGAGGACGCTCGTCTCCAGCAGGATGGCGATCCCGGCGAGAACCGTGCGCAGCACGGGGTCGACATTCTGCACGGCATCGAGCAGCCACGAGAGGAACTCGTTCACGCGACCAGCCTATGCGGCACCTGGGTGTGCGTATGCCGCGCGGCGGGTCCCGGTCGGCGCGGCGCCGCCGTCTAGCCTGGGAGGATGCCCGCGCGCCTCGTCGCACATCCGCTCGCCTGGACCGATCCCGCGGCACTGTTCCGCGGCGGTCTCGGCGACCACGAGCACGCGTTTTGGCTGGATGCCGGGCCGCACGCGACGACCGGGTACAGCTGGATGGGCGTCGGCGTCCCCGACGAGATCGGTCCTTCCGACGTCGTGCTGGCAGCGGACGGCGGCGCGGGCGATCCCGTCCCGCCGGGACCGTTCCGCGGCGGGTGGGTCGGATGGTCGGGCTTCGATGCCGCCGCACGGGCGGCGGGGGCACCGGCCACCGTCGACGACCGGGACGGACCGCAGGAGGCGTGGCTGCGCGTGCGCTGGTTCGTCACCGTCGACCACGCCGCGCGCGCGATGTGGCTGGTCGCCGAGCCGGCGGAGCTGGTCGCGGCGCTCGCGCTCCTCGACGCGCGCCGGGATGCGCCGCCGCGGACGGATGCCGGGGGCGTCGTCGCCACGGCATCCGCTCGCCAGCGACCCTCGGAGTACCGCGCGCTGATCGAACGCTGCCGGGCGGCGATCCGCGCGGGGGACGCCTACCAGCTGTGCCTGACGACGCGCTTCGACGTCGCCGCATCCGACCCGCTCGACCCCGTCGACACCTATCTGCGCCTGCGCGCGGCGCTGCCCGCGCACCACGGCGGCATCATCCGCAGCGGTGCGTTCGCCCTGCTCAGCGCGAGTCCCGAACGGTTCCTCGAGGTGGCCGACGGTATGGTCCGCACCCGCCCGATCAAGGGGACGCGTCCGCGCGGCGGCGACAGCGCCGAGGACGCGGCCCTTGCCCGCGAGCTGGCGGAGAGCGTCAAAGAGCGCGCGGAGAACGTGATGATCGTCGACCTCATGCGCAACGACCTCCAGCGCGTGTGCACACCCGGCACCGTGAGCGCGGAACGCCTGCTCGAGGTGGAGTCGTACTCGGCGGTGCACCAGTTGGTCAGCACCGTCGCGGGACGGCTCAGGCCGGGGACGACGTGGGCGCAGCTGCTCGCGGCGACCTTTCCCGCCGGCAGCATGACCGGGGCGCCGAAGCTGTCGGCGATGCGGATCCTGCACGGGCTCGAGGCCGGACCGCGCGGACTCTACTCCGGCTGCTTCGGCTGGGTCGGCGACGACGGACGCGCCGATCTCGCGATGACCATCCGCTCGATCGTGCTGCATCCGGGAGGCGCCTACGTGGGGGCCGGGGGCGGCATCACCTGGCTCTCCGACCCCGATGCCGAGGTGGCCGAGGTGGGCGTCAAGGCCCGGGGTCCGCTCGGTGCGCTCGGCGCCACCCTCCCGCCGGGATGGTAGGGCGGGTCCGCTAACCTGGAAGCACGCGTCTCGCGCGTTCCCCAGCTTTCAGATTGGTCTTCCCCTTCCCATGAGCAGCCCCACAGACATCGCCACCGCCGCCGAGAACGGACCGTACGACGTGCACGCCGTCCAGGAGAAGTGGCAGCGCATCTGGGCCGAGAAGGACCCGTTCCGCGCCGGTGGCGACGACGACACGCGCCCCCGCAAGTACGTGCTCGCGATGTTCCCCTACCCCTCGGGTGATCTGCACATGGGTCACGCGGAGAACTACCTGTACTCCGACATCGTCGCGCGCTTCTGGCGGCACCGCGGCTACAACGTGCTCAACCCCATCGGCTGGGACAGCTTCGGCCTGCCCGCCGAGAACGCCGCCATCAAGCGCGGTGTCGAGCCGCGCGGCTGGACCTACGGCAACATCGCGCAGCAGCGCTCGAGCATGCAGCAGTACGGCGTCTCGTTCGACTGGTCGCGCGTGCTGCACACCTCCGACCCCGAGTACTACCGCTGGAACCAGTGGCTGTTCCAGCGCCTGTACGAGAAGGGGCTCGCGTACCGCAAGGACGCGCTGGTCAACTGGGACCCGGTGGACCAGACGGTGCTGGCGAACGAGCAGGTGCTCCCCGACGGCACGTCCGAGCGCAGCGGCGCCGTCGTGGTGAAGAAGAAGCTCACGCAGTGGTTCTTCCGCATCACCGAATACGCCGACCGTCTGCTCGACGACCTCAACCAGCTCGAGGGCTTCTGGCCGCACAAGGTGCTGCAGATGCAGCGCAACTGGATCGGCCGCTCCGTCGGCGCCGACATCGACTTCGAGATCGAGGGTCGCACCGAGAAGATCACGGTGTTCTCGACGCGCCCCGACACCCTCTACGGCGCCACGTTCATGGTCGTCGCCCCCGACTCCGACCTGGCCGCGGAGCTGGTGGCCTCGGCATCCCCGGAGGCGCGCATGCGCTTCCAGGACTACCTCGACACCGTGCAGAAGACGAGCGAGATCGACCGGCAGACGGCCGACCGCCCGAAGACCGGCGTCTTCCTGGAGCGGTATGCGATCAACCCGGTCACGGGGGAGCGGCTGCCCATCTGGGCCGCCGACTACGTGCTCGCCGGCTACGGCCACGGCGCCGTCATGGCGGTGCCCGCCCACGACCAGCGCGACCTCGACTTCGCGCGCGCGTTCGACCTGCCCGTGAAGGTGGTCGTCGACACGACGGCGCCGGTCACCGGCGCGATCCCCGTCATCGAGCTGGATGCCGAGGGCGTGCCGATCGATCCGGGTGCCCCGGGCCTGGACGAGATCGATCCCGCCGTGACGGGCGTGGCGCTCACGGGCGACGGCCGGATGATGAACTCCGGCCCGCTCGACGGACTGAGCAAGCGCAACGCCATCGCCCGGGCCATCGAGCACCTCGAGGCCGCCGGCACCGGTCGCGCCGCGAAGACCTATCGCCTCCGCGACTGGCTCATCTCGCGTCAGCGCTACTGGGGCACGCCGATCCCGATGGTGCACACCGCCGACGGTCGCATCGTCCCGGTGCCGGACGATCAGCTCCCCGTCGAGCTCCCGGCGATGGAGGGCCTGGATCTCACGCCCAAGGGCTCCTCGCCCCTCGGCGCGGCGACCGGCTGGGTCGAGACCGTCGACCCCGAGACGGGCGAGCCGGCCCTCCGCGACCCCGACACGATGGACACGTTCGTCGACAGCTCGTGGTACTTCCTGCGCTTCCTGTCGCCGGGGGACGCCGCACGGGCGTTCTCGTCGAAGGAAGCCGACCGCTGGGGTCCGGTGGACTTCTACATCGGCGGCGTGGAGCACGCGATCCTCCACCTCCTGTATGCCCGCTTCATCACGAAGGCGCTGTTCGACATGGGCCTGGTGGAGTTCACCGAGCCCTTCTCGAACCTCATCAACCAGGGCATGGTCATCCTCGACGGCGCCAAGATGAGCAAGAGCAAGGGCAACCTCGTGCTCTTCCAGGACGAGCTCAACGCCCACGGCGCCGACGCGCTGCGCGTCGCGCTCGCCTTCGCGGGCCCCGTGGAGGACGACAAGGACTGGAGCGACGTCTCGACCACCGGCGCCGCCAAGTTCCTCGCCCGCGCCTGGCGCATCGCGCACGACGTGTCGAGCGCCCCGCACGTCGTGTGGGCCGAGGGAGACACGGCCCTGCGCCGCGTGACCCACCGCCTGTGGGCGGATGCCCCGGCGCTGATCGAGCAGACCAAGTTCAACGTCGTCGTCGCCCGCCTCATGGAGCTCGTCAACGCGACGCGCAAGACGATCGACGGCCCCGCGGGCCCCTCCGATCCGGCCGTTCGCGAAGCCGCCGAGGCCGTGGCGATGATCCTCGACCTCTTCGCCCCGCACACGGCGGAGGAGATGTGGGAGCAGCTCGGGTATGAGCCGTTCGTGGGTCTCGCGACGTGGCGCCAGGCCGACCCCACCCTCCTGGTCGAGGAGTCGGTGACCGCGGTCGTCCAGATCGACGGCAAGGTGCGCGGCACTCTGACGGTGCCCGCTCGCATCTCGTCCGACGAGCTCGAGGCGCTCGCGCGCGCGGACGAGAAGGTCGTGCGCTCCCTCGCCGGCCGCGAGATCGCCCGGGTCGTCGTGCGCGCGCCGAAGGTCGTCAGCTTCACCACGGCTTGACCCCGCGAGGGGGAGAGCCCTCCTCCCCAGGACGCTCGCCCCGCCGGCTCTCCACGAACAGCCGCCGGAAGGGATCGTCGCCGCGCTGAGGGTGTGAGCGTGGGCGGGTGAGTTCTCCCGAGGAGATGGCCGCGGCATCCGCCGACGCCGCCCTGGCCCGTGTGCGGCGACGCCGCCTCGGCACCGGCGCGGCGATCGTGCTGGTGCTCGCGATCGCGGCGATCGCGGTCGTCATCGGGTTGGTGCGCTCGGCCGCGGCGCCCGCCGCCTCGGTTCCCGTGGCGGTTGCGGACCCGACGCCGCCGCCCGTGTACGTGCACGTGTCCGGCGCGGTGGCTCACCCCGGGCTGTACCGGCTCGACGACGGCGCGCGCGTGGTCGACGTCGTGGCCGCCGCCGGCGGAATGGCCGACGACGCGGATGCCGCGGCCATCAACCTCGCGCGCCCGCTCAGCGACGGCGAGCAGCTGCACGTCCCGCGCGTGGGGGAGAGCGCGCCACCGGCCGCAGCCGCGACCGGGGAGGGACGGGTGAACCTGAACACCGCCGATGCCACCGCTCTCGACGCGCTGCCCCGCGTCGGCCCGGCGATCGCGGAGCGCATCATCGCGTGGCGCACCGAGAACGGACGGTTCACGAGCGTCGACGACCTGCTCTCGGTGCCCGGGATCGGCGAGAAGATGCTGGCGGGGCTGCGCGATCGGGTGACGGTGTGAGGGTCGGCGCGCGGACGGAGCGGGCGATCGGCGGACGCCGCCTCCGGCGACGCGACGCCCGGCTGGTGCCGGTCGCGGCCGCCGCGTGGCTCGTCGCGGGCCTGCTGACCGCCCAGGCCGAGGTCTCCGGCGTCGTCGCGACGGCGCTGTGGGCGGCATCCGCGGCCGTGCTGCTCTGCGCGGTGCGCCGCGGCCGTGCGGCGCCCGCGTGCGCACTGATCGCGGTCGCCCTCGCCGCGAGCGGCGCGGTGGCGATGCAGGTCGCCGCAGCCCAGCCGACGCGCGCGGTCGTCGCCGCCGCCGACACGACCGGCGGCCGCGCCCTGTCGGTGATGGCGACCGCGGTCGGCAAGATCGAGCGCAACGCGACCGGGTGGCGCTTCGAGGCGATCCTGGAGCGGCTCGAGTACGGCGACACCGTGATCTCCGCGGCGGCGCCCGTCCTCGTGCGGACGGCCGAGGTGCCCACCGGCCTCGACCTCGGCGCGCGGGTGCGACTGCGGGGCACGGGCTGGCGACCGGAGGCGGGCGACCGGGCGGTGCTGGTCATCGACGCCGCGTCCGTACCCACGCTGCTGTCGGGGCCGACAGGAGCGCTGTCCGTCGCGTCGGAGCTCCGCCGCGGCCTCGTCGAGGTCACGGCCGGACTGCCCGATCCCGGGCGCGGACTCATCGCGGGACTCGCCGTCGGTGACACCTCCACCGTCGACCCGGGGCTGGACACCGCGATGAAGGCGTCATCGCTCTCGCACCTGACTGCCGTCAGCGGCGCGAACTGCGCGCTGGTCGTGGGGATGGCGTTCGCGGGCGCCGCGGTCTGCGGCGCCCGTCGCGGCATCCGGGTCGGGGCGGGCCTCGCCGCACTGGTGGCGTTCGTCGTGCTCGTCTCGCCCGAGCCGAGCGTCGTCCGCGCCGCAACCATGGCTGCGGTGGCGATGCTCGGCGTGCTCCTCGGACGCACCGGCGCGGGACTGTCTCTGCTCGCCGTCTCGGTCGCGGTGCTCGTCATCATGGATCCGTGGCTGGCGCGCTCGCTCGGCTTCGCCCTGTCCGTCACGGCGACGGCCGCTCTGCTCGTCGTAGCCGGCCCCCTGGCAGACGGGTTGGCGCGGTGGATGCCGCATCCGCTCGCCCTGGCCCTGTCGGTGCCGCTGGCCGCCCAGCTCGCCTGCGCCCCGCTCATCGTGCTCATCTCGCCGCAGGTCTCGCTCTACGGGGTGCTCGCGAACGTCCTCGCCGCACCGGCCGCTCCGCTCGGCACGGTTCTCGGTCTCGCCGCGTGCGTATGCGCCGGAATCCCCGTCCTCGGAGCGGGGATGGCCGTGCTCGCCTGGCTTCCCGCGGCCTGGATCGCCGCGACGGCCACCGTCGTCGCGCAGCTTCCGGGCAGCGTCGTGTGGTGGCCGCAGGGTCCGGTCGGGCTCCTCGCCCTCGCCGTGGTGGTCCTCGCGGTCGGGCTCCTTCTCGTACGGACGCGCCGGGTCTGGCGCATCGCCTCGCTGCTCGTGCTGGCGGTCACCGCCGCGGTGGCGCTGGGCGTGGGACCGGTCACGGAGATCGGGGAGCGCGCCCGGATCCCGTCGGACTGGACGATCGCGGCGTGCGATGTCGGCCAGGGCGACGCGCTCGTCGTGCGGTCGACGGCGCACGTGGCGCTGGTCGACACCGGTCCCGACCCGGCAGCGCTGGAGCGCTGTCTGCGCACGCTCGGCGTCGACCGCATAGAGCTGCTCGTGCTGACCCATTTCGACCACGACCACGACGGCGGCGTGGCGGGCGGGGGGGGGGG